>DASQLS010000335.1:0-3208 GCA_035629915.1 Candidatus Limnocylindrales bacterium
CCCGGCCTGACCGGCCTGTGGCAGGTCTCGGCGCGCAGCGAGGCCGACTTCGACCGCCGCGTCGAGCTCGATCTCGACTACATCGACCGCTGGTCACTGTGGATGGACATCAAGATCCTGCTGCGCACGATCCCGGTCATCGTCGCCCAGGAGGGCCGCTAACCCGTGTTTCCCGGTCACCCGAGCGATCCCCGTTTGTGAGCCACACCCACAACTAAGCCTGATTCACGCCGCCGAGCGGGATCAACAACATCCGTCTCCGTCGGGCGTCCAGCCTGCGCGACGGCTGCCCGGGCCTGAAATCCCTCGCGTTGTGAACCATTTGCACAACTGAGCCCGATTCCGGACTTCGACACCACGAAATGCGGCGTTCTCGTGACTATTCGACACAAACAGCCCGATTCAGCCTGACCGAGGCCGTAGATCAGCCGTCCCGGCGTCAAATCGGTCTGAGTTGTGCTCCACGTTCACATTCCGCCCTGTGAACTGGCCCCGGTAGCGTCGAGCAGGATCAATCCCGTGGGAGGATGCTGGCCAGCACGAAGCATTCCCAGGATCGTGGCTGTCCGGTGCCGCGGAAGGTCGGTGAGCAAGTCTGAGAACTCGTTTGCCACTCGCCTGTTGGCGCGAGTGTTGGCAATCACCAGCAGGAAGTGGCCGACCGGATCGTCGCGGCGTTTGAGGTTGTAGCGCCTGAGCTGCGCCTGGATGTCATAAAGGCGTCGCTCGAATTCGACTCCGGTTCGTTCGCCGTGGCCGTAGATCATCAAGTCCCACGCTCGCTGATCGGGAAAACCGTCGCGATGCGGCAGGGCGACTTCGCTTCGAACCGTTAGTGGCGGGCCTATTTCACGCACCAGAAGCTGCAGCGCCGGTGCCTGGGCGATATCGCGGATCGGCGCGCCGCCCGGGTATGGCTTGATGGCGATGTCGAGACCGAGGACCGCCGCGATTCGACACGCGTTCCGAACCGAAAGGCTGGACAGCCTTGCCCTCTCAACACGGCTGATGATCGCCCGATCGAGGCGGGCCGCTCGCGCCACTTCCTCTTGGCTCAACCCCAGTTGCAGTCGAGCGTTCCGAAACTCATCTCCGAGGTTCGCCAGCGCCCGGTCGCCGCGTCTGGTGCCTGTGTCGAACGCCCGCTGGACGGATCCCATTGGATCACGAGTCTGAGCGCGCTCAGTTACGTGGCGCTTACCGGCTGATCAGCGTCGAGGGCGGCGCCGGGCGGATCGCGTGACGCGGACACGGCCGCGGCAATTCCCAGGCCCATGCCGATGATGAGGAATGCCGGCACGTTGAGCTGCGAGTTCAGGAACGGGTTGTTGAACGTGGCCGACAGGAAGAGGCCGGCGGCGGCCGCGCCCGCTCCCGCCGCGAGCAGGTTGGAGCAACGCAGCAGAACAATGGGCGTGGCGAGCGCGAACGCGACGCCAAGGATTCCGACGAGCGTCCCCTCCTCTCCGAACAAGCGCAGCCACTCGTTGTGCGGCGCGTCGATGATCGGGCTGCCGTAGTCGGCGTGCAGCCACTCGAAGCTCCGGAAACCGGCGCCGAGAATCGGGTTGGCCAGCCACATCTGCGCCGTCGCCTGCCAGGCCGTGAATCGGTTCTGATCGGCCGCCGCCGGGACATCGCGCAGCAGCCATAGCCAGACGAAGACGGGGATGCCTACTGCGAGGCCGATCACGAGCGTCTTCCAGCCCAGACGCGGCCAGCGCCGCCAGATGAGCAGCACTACGGCGAACCCGAGGGCAAGGTAGCCCGACCGACTGAACGTGAAGAACAGGGCGACGCCCTGGATGACCACCGCGGCGAGCGCCGCAACGCGCACGCCACGCGAGCGCGACACGAACACGATGGTCAGGCTCATGATTAGACCCACGAGGAACAGCGCCGCGGCCGTGTTCGGAACTGGCAGCAGGCCGCCGAGGCGGCGCGGGTCGATGTCGAAGCGAAGCAGCCAACCGATCGGCGAGTCGAGCACGGCGTCATTGGCGATCGCGTTGAGGACGCTCAGCAGCGCGCCGACCGATATTGCCGCGACCGCTACGAACATCGGCCTGATGTCGCCGCGCCAGGCGACCCAGGTCGCGGCCAACAGCACGGTCATTGCGCCACCAATGCCGGGCACCCAGAGCTGGAACGCGTCGGCGCCGCGCGCGGAGCCATACAGGACCGCGCTGACCGCCACGCCGGCAGCCGTGCCAACCAGCAGAGCAGCGGCCAGGATCATCGGCACCGACAGACGCGGCAGCGCACGCGTCCGCGCGACGTGGATGACGAGCGACAAGCCGGTCGCGGCCAGCAGGTACGGCACGGCAGTAACTCGGCCGTCGGCGGTCTGCGCCTCGGTGAACGGGCCGAGTGCGGCGAGCATGGTCAGCCCGGCCAGCGGCGAGACGAGGGTCAGCATCGCCGCAACCGCGATCCATGCGAGCAGCACCGACTCGGGTACCGCCAAGGTGCGCAGGACGACGTAGGCGCCGACCATCGCCAGTCCAATTGCGAAACCGGTTCCCGGCACGGCCAGGGTGCGGGCACGTTCGATCACTGGGGCTTAGGCTAGGTCCGATTAGCGGCTGACGTCGGGTCGGCGGCGACGCCGAGCACTGGAGGGCGGGTTGGCCGATCGCTACATGGTCACCGGCGGCGCCGGTCTCGTCGGCGCGACGGTGACCAGGGCGCTGCTCGACCGCGGCGACGAGGCGACGGTGCTCGACAGTGGCGTAGCGGCCGGCTACGGCTACCTCGACGGCACATCTGCGCGGCTGGTCAGAGGCGACATTCGCGACACAGAGGCAGTAGCCGACGCGCTCGAAGGCTGCACCGCGATCGTCCACCTCGCCGCGCAGGCGAGCGTGCCCGGGTCGATCGACAACCCGGTCGAGGACCTCGAGATCAACGTGGTCGGCTCGATCAACCTGCTCGAGGCGGCACGTTCGGCGGGCATCAAAAGGATCGTGTTTTCGTCGTCCTCGTCGGTCGTCGCCGGTCACCCGCCGCCCACTCACGAAGGTCTGGTGCCCCGGCCCGTCTCGCCATACGGCGCTGCCAAGTCGGCCGTCGAGGCGTACCTGCGTGCTTACACGGAGGCCTACGCCATGGAGGGCGTGGCGCTCCGGTTCTCGAACGCCTATGGCCCGTACTCGGCGCACAAGACGAGCGTTGTCGCCTCGTTCATCCGTGCCTACCTGGACGGTGG
>DASQLS010000336.1:0-4051 GCA_035629915.1 Candidatus Limnocylindrales bacterium
TGCCCGGTGAGACAATCGCGATGGCCTGTTTCCGTAAGGCGTAGAGCAGCAGACTGACGCGGCGACTATCTGCGCAGCATCTCGAGGGAGGTAGGGAGATGCGCAAGTCTCTCGCTGTCCTGCTAGCCGCAGCGTCGGTCATTCTGCTCAGCGCGAGTGCTGTGGGTGCTCGCGAGCCGGAGGCGGAAGAGGTAACGGCGACATCGAACGCCAGCCGCGACGCCGATTGGCGCCAGTTTCGAGGCGGTGCCGCTCACCGGGGCGTGAATCGCTACGAAACCCAGCTGTCGACCACAACGGTCGGCGGCATGGAGCTCCAGTTCGTGACGAACCAGGGCTTCAACTCGTCACCGGCGATCGCAAACGGCGTGATGTACGTCTCGAACGGCGGTTTGCACGCATACCCGGCCGACTGCGGGACCGGCGGAGCGACCTGTTCGCCACTCTGGAGGGGCAACTCGGGTGGCGCCAACTGGTCATCCCCGGCGATCGGTGACGGAGCGGTCTACATCAGTGGAGATGCCGGCCTGTCGGCATACCGGGTCGGCTGTCGAAGCGATGGCGGCGTCTGTTCGCCGCTGTGGCGAGACTCCAGCGCGCAAGCTCACTTCACGTCGCCGACCTATGCCGATGGCGACGTCTACCTGGGGACGAACAACGGCTGGCTACAGGTGTACAACGCGAAAGCCTGCAACGACGCCGGAGGCTCGTGCTCACCCAAGTGGAAGGCACATGTCTCCAGTGGGCTCGCTCAGTCGTCACCCGCGGTCGCCGATGGCATCGTCTACATTGGGGGTGATGACGGCTTTCTGAACGCCTTCAAGGTCGACTGTGCTACGGGCGGCGCCACGTGCGATCCGATCTGGCGCGGCAACATCCACGGCGACACGGTCGCGTCACCGGCAGTCGGAGGCGGTGTCGTCTACATCGGCACTCACTCCGGTCAGCTCTTCGCATTCCCGACGTCATGCCGCACCACGGGACCAGACTGCGATCCGCTGTGGACGGCAACCTTCCCGGGGATCCTGCATCAGTCCGTCGCAGTGACAGACACGGCGGTATACGTCGGAGCGCACCGGAGGCTGTACGCATTCGCCGTGGGCTGCGGCTCGAACGGCGAGCAATGCGACCCTATGTGGAAGTCGCCCAAGCTCACTGGCGGGAGCAACCTCGCGTCGTCGCCGGCAGTGGCCAACGGAGTCGTCTACATCGGAACCCAGGCAATGTCGCACACCAACGGGCGGCTCCTGGCATTCCCGGCAGAGTGCGATGGGCCGATCTGCTACCGGCTGTGGCGCTCGCCGTTACTCGGAGGCCTGGTCAACTCGTCACCGGCTGTGGCGCACGGCATGGTTTATGTCTCGTCCAACGGGGGGCAGACGTTCGCGTTCGGGTTGCCCTAGGCAGCTCCAGCGGGGGCTCAGGCAGCAGTAGCGGCCAGGGCCTCCCGCAGCATCGGCGCGACTTCCTCGCTCATGCGCACCATGGTCTCCTCGTCGAACGGCGCCGGGAAACCGACCACGATGTGGTGATAGCCAAGGCGCACGAAGGGCAGCAGCGTCTCGACGATCTGTTCCGGGCTGCCGGTCGGCTGCGCTGACGCCGGCCGGCCGGCCCACGTCTCGGCACGGCCGTTGTGCTGGTAGATGCCGTCGAGCACGCGCGCGGCCTCCTCGGCCGTGTTGCGGATGATGATCGGGCCCGTGTTCATGGTGCGCTCGATCTCTCGCTCGTCACGGCCGACCTCGGCGCAGTGCCGGCGCAGCGCCTCTTCCTTGCGCTGGAACGCCTCCATGCCGTTGGCAAAGCCGATGTTGTTGGCGTCGCCGAAACGCGCCACGAGGCGCAGCGTGACGTTCTCGCCGCCGCCACCGATGAGCAGCGGCAGGTGGGCCTGGATTGGCCGCGGGTCGTTGCGCACTGCCTTCGCCGCGTAGCGTGGCCCGGCGGCACTGGGCTCATCACCGTGGAGCATTCCGCGCATGATGGGGAGTGCCTCGCGCAGCCAGCGCAGACGCTCGCCCGGCGTCTCGCCGAACTCGAAGCCGAACGCTTCCGCCTCGGTCTCGTTCCACGCCGAGCCGATGCCCAGGTACGCCCGTCCGCCACTGATGTGATCGAGCGTCGTTGCCATCTTTGCCACGAGTGCCGGATTCCGGAACGGATTGGCGCCGACCATCAGCCCCAGCCGGACGCTCTCCGTTGCCTGCGCCCACGCGGCGAGCGTGAGGTAGCCCTCGAAGAACGGACCATCGTCCGAGCCGACGATCGGATACAGGTGATCCCACGCCCACAGGCTGTAGAAACCGGAGCGGTCGGCCCGCCTGCCGGCCTCGAGGTAGCTCGGCCAATCGGTGTACTGGTTCCACAACAGTGCGCCAAGGCGGATCTCGTCGTTCATCGGCCGAGCGTAGCGCAAAAGGAACGACCCGCCGGGAGGAGGTCCGGCGGGTCGATGGAGGGTCTTCGCTTGGTGGCTAGCGCCTGGGTGAGAAGTTCCGCCAGGCGTCTTCGCGCGAGGGTCCGAGCTGGGCTCGGAACATTGCTCGGCTGAGCCGCACCCGAATCCCCGACTCGGTTCGTGTGGTCTGCAGCGGCGCGCCGCGCGCGTCCGTGGTGGGCTGATTGACGTTCATGATTCTTAGCTCCTGCTGAAGAGGCGCAACCGGCGCGGCCGGGCTGGGCCATGTGGCCGTCCGCCTGCCAGGCGGTGCATCCTCATTTGCTCGGCCTCGCGCTGAAGCCGTTCCTGGCGGTCCCTGGCGATGAGATCCATCTGGTACCACATACTCATTTCGGCCTCCGCGATCAGTAACTCGTGATCTAGCCTCTACTGGTTACTTTCTGACTGAAGAATAGCCACTTGCGGGTAACCTGTCAATGGGGTATAAACGGTTACAACATGGAATCCTGGATAGACCCGACGGGTACACCCGACGGACATTTCGTCACCGATCACGATCACGGCCAGGGACGGCACGGCCACCAGGCCTCGCTCGGCGATGGGCTCGACTTCGTGAACACGCTCGAATACGACAAGGGCCAGCCAACCGAGGAGCTGGTCGACCAGGAGACGGCAATCCGCTGGTTCCAAGAGCACGCGCTGCTTCACCGCAGCACGGCCGACGGGCTAGTGGCCGAGTACGCGCGCGACGAAGAGGCGGCGGCGAAGCTGATGCAGCGCGTGCGCCGGGTTCGCGCCGCGCTGCGCGAGCTGCTCGACGCGGCCGTAATGCGGCGGCCGGCGGAGGCGTCAGCGTTGCGCGAGGTGAACCGCGCCCTGCGTGCCCCGTACATCTACGAGCTGGTACCGGCCGCCGACGGCGTGTCGCTCGATCACCGCCACGAAGGCGATCCGATCAGCGGCGCATTGGCGCGCTTGTCCGAGGCGGTCGCGCGCGAGCTCACCGCGGGTGACACCAAGCGCCTGCGCATCTGCGCCAGCGACGAGTGCCGCTGGGTGTTCCGAGACAACTCCTCGGCCGGC
Source organism: Candidatus Limnocylindrales bacterium (assembly GCA_035629915.1). Taxonomy (GTDB): domain Bacteria; phylum Chloroflexota; class Limnocylindria; order Limnocylindrales; family CSP1-4; genus JALYGJ01. The sequence goes on from DASQLS010000336.1 coordinate 3,488, forward strand.
CGACGCAAGTGGTGCGACATGAGCACGTGCGGCAATCGGGCCAAGGCTGCGCGTCACCGCGAGCGCCAGAAGGCCAAAGAAGACGAGCAGCCCGCGCTCCCTGCCGTCTAGGCAGTCCTCAAGCGGGCCGCGGAGTGCGGTGACCTAGCTCCGGCGGTTGTTGCGGTCGAGCGCGATCCCGATCGCGAAGCCGATCGACACTCCCAACGCCACGCCGATGGCGACGCTGTCGAAGGCAGCCCCGAGGGCGACGCCGATGCCCGCACCGAGTGCCAGGCCCAGGCCGACCATGCTGCCCGGCGGCATTCGACGATCATCGCCCGGCACGGGTGACTCGCTCATGACCGCGGCTTGATCACCACGTTGACCAGCCGGCCGGGGACCTGGATGACGCGGACCACGTCATGGCCTTCGAGCTGGGCGCGGATCTTGTCGCGCGACAGCACGATCTGCTCGATCTCGATCTCGGACAGACCTGCCGGGACGGTGACCACGTCGCGCAGCTTGCCGTTGACCTGGATCGGCAGGTCGACCTCAGATTCGGCGACGAGCTCGGGATCGAAC
>DASQLS010000337.1:0-3519 GCA_035629915.1 Candidatus Limnocylindrales bacterium
GCCACGGCGTACCAGAGCCGCGAGGTCGTCGAGGCGATGAACAGCGACTCCGGGGTCGCGCTCGAGTCGCTGAAGGTCGATGGCGGCATGGTCGGCAACGATCTGCTCATGCAGTTCCAGGCGGACCTGCTGGGCGTGCCGGTCATCCGCCCGAAGGTCCCCGAGACCACGTCGCTTGGGGCTGCCTACGCCGCCGGCCTGGCCACAGGCCTCTGGTCGGAGATCGAGGACCTGCGTGAGAACTGGGTCGAGGACAAGCGCTGGGAGCCGAAGATGGACCCGGCGGCGCGCGACGAGTACTACCGCTATTGGAAGCGCGCGGTGACGCGAACCTTCGACTGGTTCGACGCCGAGTAACGAGCTGGGTGCGGGGCCGGAGCGATGAGTGCGAACTCCAAACGCGATGGCTCCGAACCGAATCCGATCGATCGAGCGGGCCGCCGAACTGCGACAGGTGCGCGAGCGCGGCTGGGCAACTGATCACGAGGAGCTGGTGGAAGGCGAAGTCTCGTACGCGGCCGCGATCAGGGATGGACGGGGGAACGTCGTGGGGGCGATCGGGATTTCGGGCCCGGTGGAACGACTGCTTCGCGACGGCGCTCCGGACACCTTGGAGCAATCCCGTGGTGAGCCAACCCCAATCCAACCGGAGGTAGCAGTGCAACCACACGACGAAGAGCACGAAGAGCACGAAGAGCGCAAGCCGCATCCTGCGCCAGAGCAACGTCCAGAAGAGCCGCGGCCGGGGTTCGCCACCGGTCAGGAGCAGGGACCCGAGACCCCGGAGGACGAGCGTGAGCCCGACTTCGCGCGCGGCCAAGACATCGAGCCCGAGCCGGGGACCGAGAAGCACGGTCGCTTCAGCACCGGACAGGAGGAGCGGGACGACTGACACTGTCGAATCGCGTCTGACAATGTCGTAGGGTTACTCGTGTGCCGGGCCGGATCCAGTCGATCGAGCGTGCAGCCGCCATTCTTCGGCTGCTGTCAGGTCGTTCGCGACGCATGGGCGTAGTCGAGCTGGCGGGCGCGCTCAACCTCTCGAAGGGCACGGTTCACGGGATCCTGCGGACGCTCCGCGAGGTCGGGTTCGTCGAACAAGACCCGGAGTCAGGCAAGTATCAGCTCGGCGCCGCGCTGCTGCACATGGGCTCCAGCTACTTGGACGGAAACGAGCTCCGTACACGCGCACTCAATTGGGCCGACTCGCTCGCTTCCCGAACGGGGGAGAGCGTCCGCATCGGCATGCTGCATGACGCGCAGGTACTCGTCGTCCACCACGTCTTCCGGCCGGACGACAGCCGCCAGGCGCTCGAGGTCGGTGGCCTGCTGCCTGCCCATGCCAGCGCCATCGGCAAGGCGCTGTTGGCGGAGAACGTCTACGTGCTCGCCGGCCTCGCCGAAGCCGGCCTGACCCGCTTCACGGCCGCGACGATCACCGACGCGGACGAGCTGCGCGCCCATTTGAGCGAGACCACGGAACGCGGCTGGGCCGCGGACATCGAGGAGCTCGTCGAGGGAGAAGCCTCCTACGCCGCGACGATCAAGGACCGTCGCGGTCTCGCGGTCGGAGCGATCGGGATCTCAGGCCCGGTGGAACGCCTACTCCGCGACGGCGCGCCGCACAGCGATTACGTTTCCTACGTGCGAGAGGCGGCCCGCGCGGTGTCAAGGGACTTCGGTGCTCTGCCATGGTGAAGGCACATGTCGGCTAACTACATCGCCTCAGTCGATCAGGGAACGTCGTCGTCGCGATGCTTCATCTTCGACTCGTCCGCGCGCGTGGTGTCGGTCGGCCAGAAGGAGCACCACAACATCCTCCCTCGCCCAGGCTGGGTCGAGCACGATGCGCGGGAGATCTGGACCAACGTGCTCGAGGTGATCGGCGACGCGCTCGACTCGGCCCAGCTCGCGCCGCGCGACCTCGTCGCCCTGGGTATCACGAACCAGCGCGAGACCACCGTCGTGTGGGAGAGGGCAACCGGTGAGCCCTTGCACAACGCGATCACCTGGCAGGACACTCGGACCGATCGGCTCGTCAGTGAGCTCGCGGCGGTGCACGGGCAAGACCGCTTCAAAGAGCAGTGCGGCCTACCGCTCGCAACCTACTTCTCGGCCCCGAAACTGCGATGGCTGCTCGACAAAGTTCCCGGCCTGCGCGAGAGAGCCGAGGTCGGCGAGGTGCTGTTCGGGACCGTCGACTCCTGGCTCATCTGGAACCTGACCGGTCGGCACGTGACGGACCCGACCAACGCATGTCGGACGATGCTGATGAACCTGCGCACGCTCGATTGGGACGACGAACTGCTGAAGGCGTTCGGAGTGCCTCGGGCCATGTTGCCCGAGATCTGCTCGTCGTCGGAGGTCTACGGGCACGCCGAAGCGCTGGGCGGCGTGCCGGTCGCGGCGGCGCTCGGCGATCAAAGCGCGGCGTTGTTCGGCCAAACGTGCTTCAGCGCCGGAGACGCGAAATGCACCTACGGCACCGGCAGCTTTCTGCTGATGAACACGGGCCCTGAACCCGTCCAGTCGACGCACGGGCTATTGACGACGGTCGCCTACAAGATCGGCGCGCAGCCGGCGAGCTACGCGTTGGAAGGCTCGATCGCAGTCACAGGAGCGCTCGTCCAGTGGTTGCGCGACAACCTCGAGCTCATCGGTAGCGCACCGGAGATCGAGACGCTCGCGAAGACTGTCGAGGACAACGGTGGGTGCTACTTCGTGCCGGCGTTCTCCGGACTCTTCGCACCGCACTGGCGCAGCGACGCGCGCGGGATCATCGCCGGCCTGACCGGCTACATCACGAAAGGTCACCTGGCCCGCGCGGTGCTCGAGGCCACCGCTTGGCAGACGCGCGAAGTCGTCGAAGCCATGAACCTCGACGCTGCGGTCGACCCGACCTTGCTCCGGGTGGACGGCGGCATGACGGCCAACAACCTGCTGATGCAGTTCCTGGCCGACGTTCTGGACGTCCCGGTGGTACGACCGCTGGTCGCGGAAACGCCCTCGCTCGGCGCGGCCTACGCCGCTGGGTTGGCGGTCGGGTTCTGGCCGGACATGGACAGCTTGCGGGCGAACTGGCATCGGGCCGCGGAATGGCTGCCGATGATGGACCCGGTCGTACGCGACAAGGCCTACCGCAAATGGAACAAGGCTGTCGCACGGACACACGACTGGATCGACGACGACGACCAAGTCTGACGACCCGCCGATCGGCTGAAGATCATCGACACCCTTCTGGTCCTCCCAGGACGAGCTGCGCGAGAGCTGGGCCGAGGACAAGCGCTGGGAGCCGCAGGTGGACGAGGACGTGCGCGAGAAGAAGTACGCGCGGTGGAAGAAAGCGGTGCAGAGGACCCTAGATTGGGTTGAGTGACAAAGACGATCGCCGTACGCCACGCGGGTGAGACCACGATCTCCGGCGAGGACGCCGTCTACGAGATCGGGTCGCTGACCAAGCCGTTCACCGCGCGGCTGCTCGCGCTGTTGGTCGATGACGGGATCGTCGCGCTCGACGAT
>DASQLS010000338.1:0-3207 GCA_035629915.1 Candidatus Limnocylindrales bacterium
CTGGGCGCCCCACATCAGCAGGCCGAGCGACGTGCTGTAGGCCGGCGTGAGCAGGTGATCGGTCAGGCCGCTGACGCCGGACGGCCCGGCGACGCGGACCGGCATCTGGAGCACTTCCCGACCGAGCCGGGCCGAGCCGACCAGCTGGGATGCGCCGCCGGTCAGGACGAGGCCGGCGGGCAACAGGCCGCGCTGGCCGGCGCGCTCGATCTCCTCACCGATCTTCTCGAACACCTCGCGCATCCGCGCTTCGATGATCAGGGCAAGCTCCTTGCGCGACGCGCTCGAGGCATCGCCCTCGCCGATGCCCTCGACGTCGACCTGCTCATCGCCTTCGACGGATTCCGGATCGGCAGTGCCGTGGCGGATCTTGAGGTCCTCGGCCGCGGCAAGGCTGGTCTTGAGCCCGATCGCCACGTCATTGGTGACGTTGTTGCCGCCGAGCGGCAGGACGGCGGTGTGGAACGAGGAGCCGTCCATATAGAGCGCCAGGTCGATAGTGCCGGCGCCGAAGTCGGCGATCGCCACGCCCAGTTCGCGCTCGGTCTCGGTCAGCACCGCGTCACCAGACGCGAGCGACGAGCAGACCAACTCGTCAATGCGGATGTCGGCACGCTGGACGCACTTGGTCAGATTCTGAACCGCGGTCGCGCTGGCGTGGACGATGTGCGTCTCGACCTCGAGCCGGACTGCGCTCATGCCGAGTGGATCCTTGACACCCTCCTGGCCATCGACCACGAAGCCGCGCGGCAGGACGTGCAGGATCTCCCGATTGGAAGGGATGGTCACCGCTCGCGCGACCTCGGTGGCGCGCTCGATGTCCTCGCGCGAGACTTCGCGCCGCGCTCCCGAGACGGCTACCGCGCCGCGCGAGTTCTGGCTCTCGACGTGGTTCCCGCCGACGGCCACGATGGCCGACTCGATCCGATACCCGGACAGCTTCTCGGCGGCCTCGCGCGCGGCGCTGATCGAAGCGACCGTCTGGTCGATGTTGATCACCGCGCCCTTCTTGAGACCTGACGATGGCACGGCGCCCTTGCCGATCACGGTCACCGACCCGTCGCGCGCCACCTCACCGATGAGCGTCACGACTTTGCTGGTGCCGACATCGAGGGCGACCAGGATTGCTTCACGTTCCACGAGTTATGCGTTCTCCTCCGCCGGGGCGCCTCTCGGCGCCGGCTGCGCGCAAAGCGACCGCGTTCCGCCGTCCCGACGGACTGCGGTCGTTGCTTGCGTCATTCTCGCGGAAGCTGACGGCTCGGGCGAAGGCGTGGAGCGCGGCAGGTAAGTGCCGCACCGATCGTTGTTCGGCGAGAGGTAGATCGTGGCGATCATCGACTCCCCCTCACCGAGCACCGAGCGCAGGCACTCGACCTGCTGATCGATGATCTCCGGCGGGCGAAGCGACTGGGTGTAGTGGCCGAACACCGCCCGCCAGCCGTCGGGCGCGGCTGTGAGCACGAAGCCGTCTTCGTCTTCGGCGGTGAGCGCCAGCTCGGTCGCCCGCGAGCCAAGGGAAGCGGGTGTTACGGCCAGCAGCTGAAGCATGGCCGCGACATCGGTTGCCTCGATCTGATCGCCAACCTCGAACTCCTGGCCGAGCTCGGTGCGCTGATCGTCGAACAGCGGCAGCTCGTCGATGTCCGAGCTCGAGCCGGGCACGCGCTGCAGCACGACGCCGTCCGCGTCAACGCTGTAGGTGCCGTTCGGCCGGCGGACGATGAGCACCGGCACGCGTTCGGTGACCTCGATCACGAGGCGGTTGGGCAGCACGGCGCTGACCTCGGCCTCGGCGACATGGGGCAACGCGGCGAGCGCCCGCTCGTATTGCTGGGTGGGAACGAGGAAGACGTTCGGCGCCTCGTCGGGGTCAAGCCCAGTGGTCGTCCTGACCAGCGACTCGGACGTGAAGCCGAGTCCGCTCATCTCGATCGTCGAATGGCCGGGTGCGAATTCGTCGCTCGTGACCAGCCACCCGGCCACCGCGGCACAGCCGACCATCAATGCCAGCCCGCCAATCCGCGATCGGTTGATGAGCCGACTGGCGCGCAGCGGCCGGCGACTGCGCCTGCCGTAGCGAAACTGTTGCCCGCCGACAGACACTTCAGGGCAGGTCGGCGCGCGTCAGCACGCGCCTCGGGCTCAACTGGTCGCGCGCGATGGCGAGCTCCACAATGCGCTCGGCGATCGCGCCGAAGTCGTAGCCCCCGGCCCGGCACAGGACCGGGAAGAGGCTGATCGGCGTGAAGCCCGGGATCGTGTTGATCTCGTTCAGGTACAGGTCTTCGCCGCTGGCCATGAAATCGACGCGCGCGAAGCCCGTCGCGCCGATGGCGAGGAATGCCCTTGCTGCAAGGTCGTGGATGCGCGTTCGCATCTGTGGACTGATCGTTGCCGAATCGGTCGTCTCCGACACGCCGTCGCTGTACTTCGCCGTGTAGTCGTAGAACTCGTGGCCGGAGAAGATCTCGCCCGGCCCGAAGACCTCGAGATCGGCCGGCGAGTTGCCCACGACGCTCATCTCGAGCTCACGCGGGTGGTCGATGTAGGCCTCGATGAGCGCCGTGTCCCCGTAGCCAAACGCGTCCGTCAGCGCTCCGCCCAGGTATTCGGCGTCGTCCGGGTGATGGACGATCGAGATGCCGATTGACGATCCGAGACGGGATGGCTTGACCACGAGGCGTGGGTCGGGCAGGTCGCGCGCGAAATCGGCCAGCCGAGTCTGGACGGCTCGCGGGTCGGCCGCCCAGTCGGCGGCGCCGGCCGTGATCCACGGCACGCTGGGCATGCCCATGCCCTCGGTCAAGCGCTTGAAGAGCACCTTGTCCATGCCGATCGCCGAAGCCGCGACGCCAGCACCGGTGTAGATGAGGCCGGCAGCCTCGCACAGCGCCTGGATGGTGCCGTCCTCGCCGAACGGGCCGTGGAGCGCGATGAACACGACGGGCACCGGATCGTTGTCTCGGATCTGCTCGAGCGCCCTGCCCGCAACCAACGGTCCGACCGCGCCGAGCGCTTGGGGGTCGTCGAAAGCCTTCGCCTCGAGTGACACGCTCATGGCCTCCGCCGGCAGCCGCCACCAGCCACCGTCCAGATCGACCAGCCAGCCGCTGATGTCGTGTCCGCGCTCCGCCAGGGCCGCCGCGATGGCGCGGCCGGAGACGAGCGACACGTCGTGCTCGGCCGACGGTCCGCCGAGGACGA
>DASQLS010000339.1:0-3632 GCA_035629915.1 Candidatus Limnocylindrales bacterium
GGCCGTGCTCAATGCCGACGATCCCCATGTCGCGCGGATGGCACGCCAGAGCCGCGGCAGCGTCGTCTACTTCTCGATGGCACGCAACCGCGGCGAGGAGGGCTACGACCGGGTCGACGGCCACTGCGGCCGCGGCGGCGCCGCGATGGTCGTGCAGCAGACCGACGACGGCGAGCTGGTCGTCTTGCGCCACGCCGCGCGCACCATGCCGCTGCTCTATACGCACCAGATCCCGGCCACATTTGAGGGCCGTGCGCGGATGAACGTGGCCAACGCGCTCGCCGCGGCCGGTGCCGCGTGGGCAGCGGGTGCGCACCTGCACGACATTCGCCAGGGACTGCGCACCTTCACCACGTCCTTCTTCCAGGCACCCGGTCGGCTCAACGAGATCCAGGTCGACGGCTACAAGGTCTTCCTCGATTACTGCCACAACGTGGATGGCATGCGCCGGCTGACCGAGTTCGTCGAGCTGATGATGCGACCGCCCAGCCCGGTGGCCGAGGCAATCGACGGTGGGTCCGGCGGCAGGCGCGGCACCGCGATCGGCGTCATCGGCATTCCCGGTGATCGGCGTGACGACGACCACCGCGAATATGGCCGATTGGCCGGCCACTCCTTCGACACGATCGTCGTCCGCGAGGACAAGAAGCTACGCGGCCGGAAGCCTGGCGAGTCGGCCGACCTGGTCATGGCCGGCGTGAGCAAGGCGCAACGCGAGGGTGGGCGCTGTTCCGCAGTATCGATAGTCACCGACGAGATGGCCGCCGTCACGACGGGCATGGCCCAGGCGGCCCCGGGCGATCTCGTCATGGTCTGCAGCGACGACATTACCGGCGCTTATCGCCAGGTGATGGAGGAAGTGCGCCGCAAGGGCGGCGGCGGCGCCATCTCCCACCCCGGCGAGTTCGAGGTCGAAGAGGGCTAGGTTCGCCTCAGTCGAGCGGGATGACGCTCACGGTGCCGCCACCGGTGTTTGTGACCCAGGCTTGACCGTCGACGATGACGATGCGCCGTGGCTCGTTGCCGGTCTCGAGGGTCGCGACGATCTCCTCCGACTCCGGATCGATCGCCTCGATGTGATCGAGCTGCGTCGTGGCAGCCCAGACGAGACCGTCGTCGCCGATCGCGATGCCCTCGGGCAGCATCCCGATCTGGATCTCGGCCGTCTCCTCGTTGGTCTCGGGATCGACGAGCGAAACCGAGCCGGCGGTCTGGTTGGCCACCCATACGCCGGTGTCGGTGAATGCCACCCCCTCGGGGCCGAAGTGCAGCCCGATCGTCTCGACCACCTCGTTCGACTCGGAATCGATGCGTGTCATGGTGGCCGATCCCCAGTTGGTCACCCAGACCGAATCGAAGCCGACGCCACAGTGGCGTGGCGCACGGCCCACAGCCACGCTGGTCACGATCTCGTTCGTCTCGGGGTCGATGCGGATGGCGCCGCCGGCTGCCTCGCTCGTCACCCAGATCTGGCTGTCGTCGCCGCAGACGCCCTCGGGCTCGGCGCCGACCTCGATGCGCGCCGTGACCTCGCGCGTCTCGGGATCGACGCGCACGAGCTCACCGGTGAGGTGAGTTGCGACCCACAGTGACCCAGCCGCGTAAGCAACACCGATCGCTCCGTCGCCGACCGCTACGTTGTCGGTGACGGTCATGGTTTCGGGGTCGATCCGAACCAGTTCACCGTCGTAGAAAGTCGCGACCCAGATCGCGTCCTCGGTCGCGGTGATGCCGATTGGGCCGGTGCCCACCTGGATCACAGGCGATGCCCCGGCTGGCGTGGCTGTTGGCCCGGCCGTGGCTGTTGCCGACGGCGAATCGGATGGGGCAGGAGTGTCAGTCGGGGAGACTGTGGCCGTCGCGGCGGGAGTGCCGGTCGGGGAGGGCTGATGGGTGGGAGTAGCCGAGTCTGTCGGCTCTGGCGTCTCGCTGGCTGTCGGGCTCGCCGTGAGTGTCGGAGGTGCCGTTGGAGCGACCGTCGGGGCGGCGCCACCGGCGCAACCGACTACGGCCAGGGCAGTGATCGAAGTGATGGCGAGCCAACCGAGCGGTCGTCGTGATGTCATAATGATGGACAATAGTCCACTAGTGGGGAACTGTCCATCACTGTCCGATCAGCGCCACCGATACGCGACGCCACGGCCGACGAGATGCGCACGCTCGGGCATCCGCTGCGGCTGCGCATCCTGCGGCTGACGATCGACCGGTCGCTGACGAACAAGGAGATCGCCCAGCGTTTGGACCGCGATCCGGGCACGATCCTGCATCACGTCAAGGCACTGGTGAGTGGTGGGTTCCTGATCGCCGAAGAGCCGCGCAGGGGCAAGCGCGGCTCGGTGGAACGGCCGTATCGAAGCACGGGCAAGTCGTGGCAGATCAGGATGCTGCCCAGCGCCGATCACACAGCGACAGTCCTCGACGCCGTTCGCGACGAACTGCTCGAGGCGGGCGACGACGCCCCACTGACGACCGTTCGACTTGGGGTCAGGCTCTCACCGGACGACCTGACCGAGCTCAGACGGCGCATCCACGAGCTGGGCGACGAGTTCCAGCCGCGCGACGATCCGAAGGGTGAGCCGATTGGCTTCCTGGCCCTGGTTCACCGCCGCCGACCCTAGCCCGACTTCGGGCGAAAGCCCTCCAGCGCGCGGATGTCGTGCACCTCTACGAAGCCCTCGTCGGCGAGGAAGCTCGCGACCGCGTCCCGTTCGGCGTGGCACATGAGCATGACGACGCGCGGTGTGCCGTCGTCCGTGGCCGCCAGCCGGCCGGGAGTCGTCAGCTCGCCGACCAGGCCGTCGAGCTCCAGCTCGTAGACCGGCACCGATGTTGGGTTCGTCCCGCCGGCGCGGATGCCCTCGCGCAACTCCCCGATGGCACTTGCCCGAGTCCGGCCGCGCAGGAACGGCAGGTCCTCCTTGATCGCGACGTCGTCGGCGCGCCGCGCGGCGAGCTGGCCTACGGCCCGCATCGCGTCGTCGGGCCGGTCACCGGCGGCGCCGATGATCACGCTCACCGTCGCGCGGCGCTTGTCGCGCTTGCCGACGAGCCCCTCGATCGTGTCGAACAGCGCGGCCAGGCCGGCCTCGTTGTGCGCATAGTCGACGACCACGAGGCGATCATCCTTGCGGTACAGGTTCAGCCGGCCTGGCATCAGGTCGGCCGTGTTCCGGAAGCCGCGCAGCCCGTCGGCGATCGCGCGGTAGGACAGGCCGATTGCCCGCGCTCCAGCGGCGGCGGCGAGCGCGTTCGCGACGTTGTGTTTGGCCAGCCCGCCGAGAGTCGCAGGCAGCTCGGCCGTGGCCACGATCCGCCGCCGCTTCGACCCGGCCAACTCGACGATCCAGCCATCGTCGAGCACGAACGCATTGCCGCCGCGAGCGACGTGTGACCGGATGCGCGCGCTGCGCGGATTGAGGCTGAAGAAGGTCACCGCCGCGCGCACCCGCCGCGCGATGGGAACGAGCAGCGCGTCGTCGGCATTGAGCACCACCGTGCCGCTGGGCCGCGTGACACGGCAGATGACCGATTTGACCTCGGCAAGCTCGGGCAGCGTGTGCAGGCCCTGCAGGTCGAGGTGATCGGCGCTGATGTTGGTCAGCACGCTGGCCTCATTCGACTCGTAGGCCAGC
>DASQLS010000340.1:0-6473 GCA_035629915.1 Candidatus Limnocylindrales bacterium
AACCCAGACAAGCGTCTCCCACGTAGCCTGTTTTCGCTGTGACGACTCGGATTCGGCCGACAAGGTGACCTTTGCCAGCTCGAGATACCAGTCACAGTACTCGCTCCAGATCGCGTCGTAGAGCAGCCGCGCCACCTCGCCGAACTGGAACTCCGAATACGCCCGATCGACCTCCTCGATCGTCCGCGCGGCTCGATCGAGGATCCAATGTTCGGCTGGCCCAAGGAGTGCCGCGTCGGGAAGCCCGAGTGGCTCGCTCCCGGACAGCTCGGCGGGCCGAGTGCTGGTGACGAATCGCGCCGCGTTCCAGAGCTTGTTGACGAAGTTGCGTGACCCATCGAGTCGCGTCGCTCCCAGACGCTGATCGGAACCGGCTGCAGAGCCATGGATGAGCGCGAAACGCAGCGCGTCGGCGCCCGACTCGTAGATGACCGACAGCGGATCGACGACGTTGCCCTTCGTCTTCGACATCTTGCCGCCATACGGATCGCGCACCATGCCGTGCAGGTAGACGGTCCGGAACGGCGCTTCGCCGGTCAGCCACTCGCCGAGCATCATCATCCGCGCGACCCAGAAGAAGATGATGTCGTAGCCGGTCTCCATCACCGACGTCGGGTAGTAGCGCTCCAGATCGGGCGTGACCTCCGGCCAGCCCAGTGTCGAGAACGGCCACAGACCGCTCGAGAACCAAGTGTCGAAGATGTCCTCTTCCTGACGCATCTCGGAGGCCGGACGTCCGCAGACCGCGCAAGACTCGGGCCCATCGACCGCGTCTGACACCGTGACGTGGTCGTCGGGGCAGTACCAGGCTGGGATGCGGTGGCCCCACCACAGCTGTCGGCTGACGTTCCAGTCGTGGATGTTCTCCATCCAGTCGAAGAACACCTTGGTGAAGCGCGGCGGCACGAACTCCGTCCGGCCCTCGCGCACGGCAGCCATCGCCTTGTCGGCCATCGGCCGCGTCTTCACGAACCATTGCGTCTTCAACCGCGGCTCGACGACGTCATCGCTGCGTTGGCAGCGGCCGATGACCATCTCGTGCGGCACAGCCTTCTCGAGGTCACCACGCGCCTCGAGCTCGGCGACGATCCGCTCCCGCGCGGCCTCGCGCGTAAGGCCCGCGAGGTCCGCGCCGTTTTCGTTGATCCGGCCGTCGTCGGTCATCACGTCGATGATCGGCAGGCCATGGCGCTGGCCGGTCGCGAGGTCTTCCTGGTCGTGCGCTGGCGTGATCTTGACCGCGCCACTGCCGAACTCGCGCTGGACGACGTCGTCCGCGATAACCGGCACGACCCGGTCCACGAACGGGATGAGGACGCTCCGGCCAACCGCGGCCGTGTAGCGCGGGTCCTCCGGATGAACGGCCACGGCGGTGTCGCCGAGGATCGTTTCAGGCCTCGTGGTCGCGACCGTGATCGTCTCGTCCGGTAGCGGGCGGCCCTCGTCGTCGACGAAGTGGTAGCGGACGTGCCACAGCGTCCCGGTGGTGGGCGTGGCTATGACCTCGAGGTCCGACAAGCTCGTCTGGTCGCCCGGGCACCAGTTGATGAGCTTCTCGCCGCGATATGCCAGCCCGTCGTCGTAGAGGCGCTTGAAGGCAAAGCGCACCGCCTGGGCAGAGCCCTCGTCCATGGTGAAGCGGAGCCGTCCCCAGTCGGCTGAGATGCCCAGCCGGCGCTGCTGGTCGGCGATGACGTCGCGCGTCTCCTTGACGAACTTCCACATCCGCTCGAGGTATCGCTCGCGGCCGAGCGAGTCGCGTGTCTCACCCTCGGTGGCAATGATCTGGTCGAGCACGAACTGCGCCGCGATGGAGGCGTGGTCGACGCCGGGCAGGAACAGCGTGGGATGGCCCTGCATGCGGGCGCGGCGGACCATCACGTCCTCGACCGTCGAGGTCAACGCGTGACCGATGTGCAGCGCGCCGGTCACGTTGGGCGGCGGCTGGGTGATGACGAACGGAGGCTTCGCCTCGTCGGCGCGACTGCCCCTGCCATCCGGCGCGAACACGTCGGCGGCGAGCCATTGCTCGTAGATCTCCGACTCGACCTCGGCGGCCCGGTAGACCGGCGGCATGTCGGATGTCTGATCGTTGTGTGGTTTGGGATCCGCGGCCACAGAAATCCTCAAAAAATGAAACGGCCCCGATCGTCCAGCGGACGAACGAGGTCGTGGTACCACCTGCTGGTTTGCTCGCCGGCGTACTGCGGTCATCCCGCAGCCGTCGTTCCGGCTCGCTCTCTGCGCGCTCTAGCGGGCGCACCCGTCGCGGCTATCGGGCGACTTTCATCCGGCGACGCATGTTCCGGCTTCCACCAAAATGCCGGATTCTCTGTTCAGCGCAGCTGCGGACTACTCCTCCCGGTCCGTGTCGCGAGGCGCGAGTGTAGCATCGCCGCCATGTGCCACGACCTTGATAGCCGCCCCCCGATTCCGCCCCTCGCCGGCGCCGCAGTTGACGGCGAGAGGCTCGAGCTGACATCCCAGGACGGAACCCGGTTCACGGGGTTCCACGCTCGACCGAGCAGTCCCTCGGGTGCCGCGATGCTCATCCTGCCGGACGTTCGCGGGCTCCATCCCTTCTACGAGGAGCTCCCGCTGCGCTTCGCCGAGGCCGGCATCGAAGCCCTTTCGATCGACTACTTCGGGCGCACCGCGCCGCCGCCGCCGCGAGGTGCCGACTTCGAGCACAACCCACACGTCGAGCAAACCTCGTACGCCACGGTTCTGCAGGACATCACCGCGGCGCGCGACTTCCTTGTCGCGCGACCCGATGTGCGGACGATCTTCAGCGTCGGCTTCTGCTACGGCGGACGCCTCGCGTTCCTGACCGCCGCGCGAGAGGACCTCGGCCTGTCGGGCGGGATCGGCTTCTACGGCATCGTCGCCGGCCCGGGTCGAGTCGACCTGCCCGCCCCCGCCGACAACGTCCGGGTGGGTCAGGCTCCGGTGCTCGGCCTGTTTGGCGGCGCCGATGAGGCCATCCCGCAGGATTCGATCGAGACATATCGCCGTGCCCTGGACGCCGCGGGCGTCGACAGCGAGCTGGTCACGTACCCGGGCGCGCCACACTCGTTCTTCGATCGCAAGGCGGTCGAGTTCGCCGATGCCTCGGCCGACGCGTGGACCCGAACGCTCGAGTTCGTGCGCCGCCAGGCGGCTATCGACTGAAGGCGTCGGCGATCTGAGCCAGGGCCTCTAGAGCCGGGTCGTTCGAGCGTTCCGAGCGAATCTGGAGACAGACCGTGTCGGCGCCGGCGTCGAGGTGATCCTTGACGCGGCGGACGATGGCGTCGACATCGCCGATGACAACGACAGCGTCGATCAGTCGGTCGCTGCCGTCGTTCGCGATGTCGTCGTCCGACCAGCCCAGCCGGCGAAGGTTGTTGGCATAGTTGGGCAGTACCAGGTAGTGCCTGGCGAAAGCTCGGGCGACGTGCATGCCGGCTGCTCGGTCGGTCGCGAGGACCGCGGTCACCTCGGTGACCAGGGCCGGATCGGGGCCGAGCCGCCTGCGCGCGAAATCGGTGTGCTCGACCGGCACGAAGTAGGGATGGGCGCCGTCGGCTCGTTGCGCGGCGAGATCGAGCATCTTGGGCCCAAGCGCGGCGAGGACGAGCGGCACCGCCAGCTCCGGCTCGGGCGCCGCGTACTGCGCCGCTTCCATGGCATCCAGGTAGGTCCGGATCTGGCTCAACGGGTTGCCGTAGTCACCGCCTCGCATCTGTACTGACGGGGCGTGGCTGACGCCAATGCCGAGCACGAAACGACCGGGATAGGCCTCGCCCAGTGTCTTGGCACCGTTGGCCATGGCCATCGGGTCACGCGCGTGGATGTTCGCGATGCCCGGCGCGATGATCGCCGTGTCTGTGTTGGCCAGCAGGATCGCCGAATGGACGAGCACGTCCTTGCTGCCGACGCTCTCGGGCATCCAGATCGCCGGGAAGCCGAACTGCTCCATCCGCTGGGCGGCGTCGATCTCATCCTGCGCGGCCATGCGCTGGAGCGCGAAGCTCCACACGTTGAGCGGCCCCAGCAACCGCGCAAGGCTGCGTCCGCCGAAACCGCCAAGGCCACTCACGCAGCCGATGATCGCAGGTAGCCAGGGCGTCAGGCGTCTTCTACCGACTAAGAGGCGGGCGGGCGGTCGTATATGGTCGCTGTTGGCGGCAATGGTTCAGACGGTCAGCCGAGCGCCCGCGTCGCCCTGGGAGCCGCACCAAGATGGACAGCAGTCAGATCGACGGTCGCATGCGACGTGCGCGAGCACGGGGCGTCGCAATGTGCCTGACGACTGCGGTTCTACTGCTCGCCTGCTCCGGCACCATCGTGGCGTCGCTTCCGGGAGCGCCACCTTCGGCGGATCCCGCAACCACGCCCGCGGATTCGGGCGATCTACAGACAGATCCCATTGCGAGCGCCACGGAAGGGCCCGTCGGCGCAACCCCGGCTGGCTCAAGCCCAACTGCACCCCACAGCGGCGGGAACCTGGGTTGGATCTTCGAGACGCCGGGAAACACCGTCGACCTTGCGGTCGGACTCGACGCCGACCAGGCCGTCGAGGCGGTCATCCCTGCCGAGGGCGGCACGCTCAGTGCAACTGGGGCGGACGGCACCGCTTACACACTCGACATCCCGGCGAATGCACTCCTAACCGAGACCACGATCGGCATGACCCCTGTCTCGAGCATCGCCGGCATGCCCTTCGGAGAACGAGCGCTCGCAGTGCAGTTCAGCCCGGACGGGCTGTCTCTGCTCGAGGTGGCCATCCTGACCATTACCCCTGCTGAGGACATCCCCATCGGGGAGCAGATCCCCTTCAGCTATCAGGCGGACGGGAAAGACGTCATCTTCGCCACGCCAGTCATTGACTCGGCTGCCATTGACATCGAAATCAGGCACTTCAGCGGCAGCGGCGTCACAAAAGGGTTACTGGCGGACATCGAGCCGGAACGACGCAGGCTCGGCGGCGACGCGGAACGACGGCTTCACAACGCATTCAGCGAGCAGCTGATCCGCATTCGGCAACAGGGCGGGGACCTAACAGAGGTTGTCGCCGCCTTCATGGACATCGTCACGATGTTCGAAGATCAGGTCGTCAAGCCCCGTGTCGCGGCAGCCGGTGAGAGCTGCGCCGCCGGACGCCTCGCAATCGAGACCGTGCTAAGCCTCGAGCGACAACGCCAGATCCTCGGCGACAGCTCGGGTACCGGCCTGGAGAAGTACCCGGGCCTCGTCAACACGGTCGCTCGAGTCTGCGTGATCGAAGAGTTCGAGCTATGCGTGGAAGACCATGTCGTGCACCGTATGGCGATGGTGTGGCGCGGTTACGAGCGCCAGTTCGCGCTGTACGAGCTCCTGGGCGTTGACACGGACCCGGCCGTGCTGAGCGAAGCCCGTGACCTGACGGAGGCGTGCCTGACGTTCGAGCTCAGATTTGAATCCACAGGAACGCTGGATGTCAGCGACGGTGGCTACGAGTCGACGGTCAGCGCAGTGGTGAAGCTAACGTTCTCCCCGGACCAGGACAACATCAGCGGCGAAGCCGCTCTCGTCAACGATTCGTTCGACTACCGCGCGCCGTGTGGCGCGACCAGCTCCCGAGGCGGCGGCACGTTCCAGGTCTTCCAGCTGAGGATCCTGTCGGCCAAGCCCGATTCCTTCGAGGACCGGGATCTGGATTTCCTCCTGTCCTACCTACCGGGTCAGTCGAGCGAAAGCGCGCGCATCAAACTCTGTGGGACGAACGGCTTCCTGCCCGTTCCGCCGTTTGCGGCATGGACCAGCACGTACCTCGCGACGCACGCCTCTGAGATCGAAAAGTCCGGCGGATTCATCAGCATCGATTGGGAGGTGTTCGGCGACGAGTACTTCGCCAAGAAGGAGTGGATCAAAGAAGCCGGGGACATCGTCGAGGCTGGGACGTTCAAGCTCTACCACAAGCCGGGCGGCTGAAGTCTAGCGGGGGTCAGGCGCTCGGGCGCTCGAGCTCCTCGTAGTTGGTCTCGTCGACGCCGCGGTCGATCTCGGCCTTGGTGAGCAGCAACGGAGCGCGGCCGTTGCGGATCGTCTCCTCGGTGATGATGCACTTGCGCACATCGGTTCTCTCGGGGATGTCGAACATCACCTCGAGCAGCGACTCCTCGACGATCGAGCGCAGGGCACGTGCGCCGGTCTTGCGGTTGAGCGCCAGTTCGGCGGCCGCCTCGATTGCGCCCGGCGTGAAGTGCAGCTCCACCTTGTCGAGCTGAAGGAACTTCTGGAACTGCCTCGTCACGGCGTTCTTGGGCTCGATCAGGATGCGCATCAGATCATCGCGCGTCAGCGCCGATAGCGACACGATCACCGGCAGCCGGCCGACGAACTCCGGAATGAGGCCGAACTTGAGCAGGTCCTCGGGCATCATCTGCTCGAGCAGCTTCTCGCGCTCGGTCTTCACGATCTGGGCCTGCGAGCCAAAGCCCATCGTCCGC
>DASQLS010000341.1:0-3753 GCA_035629915.1 Candidatus Limnocylindrales bacterium
GGTGTCGGTCGGCATCATGCCAATACCGTCCGGTGAGGGCCAGATGAGTGGATTGATCTCGTTCATCATCCACGCCTGGTGACCGGCCGGCAGGGTCGAGCCTGCATCGACCGTGTACTCGATGCACGCCTCGGCGTTGTCACGGCAGAAGATCCAGCCGCGGAACGACGCGCGCAGGAAGCGCTCGGCAATGTCCTCGTTGCCTTCCTCGGCGAGCCATGCCTCGCGTGCGAAGAGGGCATCCTGGAGCATTGCCGTGCCGACATCGTTGTAGTCGATCACGTTCAGGTCTTCCGGCTGGTATAGCTCGCCCGTGTCTGGGTTCTCAGCCTCGAGAACCTGCGCGTACTCGTTGTAGATCATCGCCTCGGCAACATCGACTTCCCGGTTGAGCAGAAGGTCCATGTTGAACGGCTGGATGACCTTGGTGTAGTCCTCGTTCTGGACGAGGTCGTAGATCAGCGCGGCGGCGGTGACTTCGTACTCGTTGCCGAAGTCCCAAACGCCGATGTTCTTGCCTGCGAACTGCTCGGGCGAGGTGATGTCTTCGTCGCTCGGCGTGCCGGGACCAGCGCCCGCGGCCCACGACACGGACCGGGTGCCGGACCGCTGAAAGATCTGGGCGATGTTGACCAGGTCCGACTGGCCGTTCGCCCGTACCTCGAGTACCTTGGGCACCCACGAGATGGTGAACTCCGGGCCTGCCGGATCCGAGCCGACAACCTGCGGGATGACCTCCGCGCCGCCACGCAGGAACTCGACCTCGAGACCCTCCTCTTCGTAGTAGCCCTCGCGATCTGCGGCAAAGTAACCGGCGAATTGCGCCTGCGGCTCCCACTGGAGCTGTAGCGAAACCTGGGTCATTGCGCCGGGGCTACCCGACGGCCCATCCGACGCCGCCTGAGTTGGGGCTCCGCTGGGCGTACCGGTAGGTGCGCCGCCGGTCGGTGCCGCAGTTGCCGCCGGGCCGCCGCTACAGGCAACGATCAAGAGCGCGGCCGCGGCCATCAGGCCAAGCGACCTCTTAACGTCATGCATCAACACACCTCGCTCGCTGCCGCGCTCGGTGTCGCGGCCAGCCTCCTCCACGTCTCAGCGCCAACCGCGGTCTGGGCCGTGCTACGGGCGCTGATCGAGGCACGATAGCGCAACCCGGAGAGTGCCGGACAGTCAGTCGGCGCGGAGCGCCGAATGCCACGGAATTGCGATCCGCTCGACCAGCGAGATAGCCAGATAGGCGGCGATCGCGGCAATGGCGCCGATCAGGATGCCGGCCCAGGCGAGGTCGAACCGGCCGCTGCTCATCGACGTCAGCACGATGCGGCCAAGCACCTCCGATGAGCCGCCGAAGTACTCACCGACGAGAGCGCCGATGAAGGCCAGCGTGGCGCCGACCTTCAGCGCGGTGAACAGGAACGGCAGCATGTTCGGGATGCGCACCTTGCGCAGCACGGCTGCCTCACCGGCCGCGTAGGAGCGCATCAGCTCGAGAGACGCGGGCTGGACTTCGACCAGCCCGCGAGTGACGTTGATCATCACCGGGAAGAAGACCAGCAGCGCGGCCATCATCATCTTGCTCAGCGGGTTGAGCACGCCGAACCAGTTGTTGAGGATCGGCGCCACGGCGATGATCGGGATCGCGCTGGTGGCGATCGCGACGGGCACCAGCACATCTCGGGCGACGATCCAGCGTGCGGACGCGAACGCGACCAACAGCCCGAACACAGTGCCAAGAACGAGCCCGCCGAGTGCCTCCCACGTCGTCGCGAGGGCCGAGCGGCGCAGCGTTTCGACGTTGTCGAGCCCGGCGCTGACGATTGCGCTCGGCGGCGGGATGACGCGCCGGCCACCGCCGGACGTGGACACTTCCCAGACGACGATCACGGCAACGAAGACGATCAGCGCGGGCAAATAGCGCACCAGCGCGTCCAGCGCTCGGTTTCGCTTCAACCGACCGACCCTTCGGCACGCAGGCGATCCTCGGAGGCGGTAGGGCTGTCGACGACCGATGCGCCACTTCCCCGCCGGCCGCGGAGGCTTTCGCGCACCTCGGTCACCAGCTCGAAGTAGCGATCCGTCTCGCGCGTCTGGTCGTTGCGCGGCTGAGGCAGATCGATCTCGACCACGTTGGTGATCCGACCGGGACGCGCGCTCATCACCACCACGCGCGTCGAGAGGAACACGGCCTCCGGGATCGAGTGAGTGACGAAGATGACGGTCGTGCCGGTCTGCTGCCAGATGCGCAGCACCTCGGCGTTGAGGCGCTCGCGGGTCATCTCGTCCAGGGCGCCGAACGGCTCGTCCATCAGCAGCAGTGTTGGCTCCAGCGCCAGCGCCCGGGCGATCGCCACGCGCTGCTGCATGCCGCCCGACAGCTGATGTGGGTAGCGCCGCAGGAAGCCGCCCAGCTCGACCAGCTCGAGCATCTCCCGAGCGCGCGACTCACGCTGGCTCCGCGGCGTCCCGTTCAGCTCGAGCGGCAGGCGCACGTTTCCTTCGACGGTCCGCCAATCGAAGAGCACGGGTGCCTGGAAGACCATGCCGTACTCGCGGCCGAGCCGCGCCTGGTGGGCGGACCGGCCGTTGACCTCTACGACGCCGCCAGTCGGCCTGATCAGGTCCCCGACGATGCGCAGCAACGTCGACTTGCCGCAGCCCGAAGGGCCGATGAGCGATACGAACTCGCCCGGAGCGATCGACAGGTTGATGCCGTCGAGCGCGGTCATGCCGCCCTCGTCGGTCGTGAAGACCATTTGGATGCCGTCCAGCCGGACCGCCGGCTGCTGATCGGGCCTCGGCTGCTGATCAGTCATCGGCTGTTCGGTCGTCAATTCGCCACCGACTGGGCGCCGTGGCGGCGCAGGTAGATGATCTCCGCAACGCGGACAATCAGGAAGAACAGGATGCCAACTGCCGCGGCGATCAGGATCGTGGCCCACAGCTTCTCGGGCCCGGTGATGTACTGCTGGTTGAAGTTGAGGATCGCGCGACCCAGCCCCTGCGGCACCCCACCCGGGCCTTCGCCGATGATCGTGCCGACGATGCTTGCGGCCGCGGCGATCTTGAGCCCGGTGAACAGGTAGGGAACGCTCGCCGGCAGTCGCACCTTGCGATAGACGTCCCACTTGGAGGCGGCGTACGAGCGCATCAACTCGACCGCACGTGGGTCGGGCGACCTCAGGCCACGCATGACCGAGATCGTCACCGGAAAAAAGGTCAGGTACGTTGCGATGATCACGACGCTCGTCAGGCCGCGCCCGAAGCTGACCACGATCAGCGGCGCGAGGGCCACGATCGGGATCGTCTGACTGGCCACGACGTACGGCACGATGGCACGTTCGAACAGCTTGAAGTGAACCAGCACCGAGGCCAGGACGATGCCGATCCCCGCTCCGAGCAGGAAGCCCAGCAGCGCCTCGGCCCACGTGTATGCCGCCTGCTCGACGAGGTAGTTGCCGAGGCTGTACTCGGCGTTGCGCTGAAATGGCTGGCCAAACGCCGCGGCGATGTCCCACAGGTGCGGCAGCTGCCTGTCGCTCAGCTGCAGAACATGAAAGGGCGGCTCGTGGAAGTAGCCGATCGACTCCAGCCGCCACGGGTCTCCGGCAAGCCACTTGGCGCCTTCCCAGACCACGACGACGCCAATCACAAAGAGGACGAGGGCAAGAACACGGCGCCGCCGGCTGCGGTTGGTGCGCTCCTCCATGGAGCGGAACTCTAGCGCTCCACGACCTCGGTCGACCCGGGCAGGTC
>DASQLS010000342.1:0-9038 GCA_035629915.1 Candidatus Limnocylindrales bacterium
CCGCTCAAGGGCACGCCGGAGCAGATCGCCGACGGCTTGCGCGGCTACGCGACCGTGGGCATGTCCCACCTGCAGCTCGTGCTCGACCCGATCACGGTCGGCGCGATCGAGGAATGCAGGGCCGCGCTCGAGCTGCTCGACCGCGACTGACCCCCGAGAGTGGCGGACCGGGCCCTCGTCGAAGCGCTGCCGTTCGCTGCCTGGATCATCCTTGTCACGCTCGCCTTTGGCTCGTTCCTGTTCATGGTCATCGCCCGGCATTGGGCCAGGCCGACCATCGGCTACATGCGCTTCAGCAGCGTCTTCGCGGCGGCCCTGGCCGGTCTCGCGCTGCTGACCGACAACGACCTGACACCCGGGCCGGCGTTGGCCATCACGCCGGCGCCACCGGAGCTCGACGCACTGCGCCTGGCGGGTGTGGCTGCGTTCGGGGTCCTCGCATTGGTCGACGCGTTTGTGGTGCGCCGGCCGCGGGCGTCGATCGTCGTCGGCGCGGCGACCCTGGTCGCGGCCGGCGTTGCGCTCGGCGCGGCCGCATTTGGCTGGGCGCCGAGCAGCGTCGACGCCGTCCCGTTCCTGGTCCAGCTGTGTGTCCTGACCGCGGTGACGGGCGGGTCCGTGGCGGCCGTCGTGCTGAGCCACTGGTACCTGGTCACGCCGAAGCTTCCCGAGGCGCCGCTCATCCTCCAGTCTCGGCTGCTCATCGCCACGCTCGTGCTGCAGATCCTGCTGTTCATCGTCTGGACAACGCTCGGCGGCGGGCCCGGCCAGGTGGCCTTCAGCGCGTTCAACGATTCGCTGTTGCTGGTCATCATGCGTTTGGTGATCACGCTGATCTTCCCGCTGGTGCTGTGCTACATGGCCCTGCGCACGGCCCAGACGCGGTCAATGGAATCTGCGACCGGCCTGCTGTACATCAACCTGGCCGCCGTGATGGCAGGCACGATCGGCGCCGCCGCGCTGTACGTCTCATCCGGGCTGCTGGTCTGACGGCGCCGAGATGACAGCGTGAAGGTCAACATTCGCCTCTTCGCGATGCTCCGCCAGCAGGCAGGCTGGAGCCAGCGCGAGTTCGAGCTGCCCGAGGGGTCGACCGTCGAGGACGCGTGGCAGGCGCTGATCGAGCTCGTGCCAGAGATAGCGGCGTCGCGAGACACGGTCCGATTCGCCCACAACCGTGGCTACACGGCGTTCGAGCAGCCGCTCGTCGACGGCGACGAGGTTGCGCTCATCCCGCCCGTGGCCGGCGGCGCCGAGGATCACGGTGAAGGGCTGCTGCGCTGCGAAGTGACCGACCAACCGCTCGGCGACGCGCTCCTGGCCGAGCTGCGCGCGACTGTGCCGACGACGGCCGACGGTGCCGTGGTCATCTTTGTCGGCCAGACACGCGAGACGCCGGGCACTCCGGCGCCGGGTGAAGAGGAAGAGGCCGCGCGGCATGCCGGGGAGGCCGTGACCGGCCTCGACTACGAGGCGTTCGCCGAGATGGCAGTCGAGGTCTTCCGCCAGATCGGTGCCGAAATCGAGCAGCGCTTCGGGGTGCGGCGTTTGGCGATCGTCCACCGCACCGGACGCGTCGAGCTGGGCGAGGCGAGCGTCGTCATCGCCGCTGCCGCGCCGCACCGTGCGGCAGCGTTCGACGCCACTCGCTATGCGATCGAGGAACTCAAGGCCCGAGCGCCGATCTGGAAAGCGGAGCGTTTCGCCGGCGGATCGGTATGGATCGGGTCCCCGGCGCGGGATCGGCCGAAGGAGGACAGCTAGATGGTTCGCGTGTACATCTCGGTCGACATGGAGGGCGTGGCGGGCATCAGCCACGCCAAGCCGACCAATCGGGGCGACGACCTCTATCCGATGGCGGTCGAGCTGATGGTCGGCGAGGCCAACGCAGCCGTCGAAGGTGCATTCGGCGGTGGCGCCACCGAGGTCACGGTCAACGACAGCCACGGCGCGATGTACAACCTGACGCCGGAGCGGATGGATCCGCGCGCTCGACTGGTGCAGGGCAAGAAGCCGTGGAGCATGGTCGAGGCCGCCCGCGAGTCGAGCTTTGATGTCGCGTTGTTCGTCGGCTACCACGCGCGCGCCGGTCACCCGCGCGGCACGATCGCGCACACCTACACGGGCAGGGTGACGCTTGCGGAGCTCGGCGGCCGACCGGTGACGGAGGCGGGCATGAACGCTGTATACCTCGGCGCGCTGGGCATCCCGGTCGGCATGGTCACCGGCGACGACGCGCTGGCCGAGGAGCTCGTCGACTGGTTGCCGTGGGCGGAGCGAGTCGTCGTCAAGCGTGGCGTCAGCTGGCAGGCGGCGGATTCGGTCCACCCTTCGCGCGCCAGAGAGCTGATCCGAACGGCGGCGCAGCGGACGGTCGAGAGCGTGGCTGGTGGCGCCTCGGACATGAAGCCGCTCGTGCTCCAGCCGCCTATCGATCTGCGCATCGATTTCGCCCACGCCGGTCAGGCCGACGTCGCGGCCACGATCCCGGGCTTCGAGCGGACCGGTGACCGAGGGATCGTCTTCAGCGCCGACGACCCAATCACCGTCTTTCGCGCATTTCTGAGCGCCGTCCGGCTGGCCTCGACCGCGGACGACTAGCCGTCGACTGCTAGATTGATCGTGTGACCGAGCCCATCAATGTCACGCCGGGCGGACCACCGCCGCGCGACGAGTTCAGCCAGACGTTCTACGCGGAGCGCGGCCAGGAGCCCGAGTGGGCCGGTTGGACGTGGACCAGCCGAGGTCGCGGCTTCCCGTGGCTCGGCGTGCTGCTCGTCCTTGTCGGCGTTGCCCTGCTCTTCCAGTATCTCGTCCCGGCGATCAGCATCACCACGCTGCTGCTGCTGGCGATCGCGATCGCACTGCTCGCCGGCTGGCTGTTCGCCAAGTCGTGGCTGTCGATGGTCTTCGGGATGCTCACTCTCGCCATCGGCCTCTCGGAGTTGATCGAGGACCTGGCCCTGCTCGGTCCGGCCGGTGAGGACGTGAACGGCCTCTGGTCGGCGATGCTGGCGATCGCGTTCCTGATCATCTGGGCAATTGGCCAGGCCACCAAGCGTCGCTCGATGTGGCCGCTTTGGGGCGCGGCGATCTTCGGTCTTATCGGCTTCGTCCAGCTCTCGAGTCGGGTGATCAACATGCCCGAGCTCGGCGCCCTGTGGCCGCTGCTGATCATCGTCGTTGGCGTCGTCTTGTTGCTCGGAGCGCGAAGCCGCGCAACCTAGCCCGGCCGCATGCCGTGGCTACTTGGTGTAGACGCCGCCCGGGTCGAGCTCCTCGCGGATAAGTCGCAGCTCGTCCGTGCTTGGCGCCGGGGTCTCGGTCAGAGACTCTGAGACGTGCGGCTGCCAGCCCATTGCGCCATGGACCTGGTCGAGGGTCACGCCGGGGTGGAGTGCGTCGAGCTCCAGCTCGCCGTCAGCCATGTGGTAGATGCCGAGGTCGGTGACGACCACCCTGACGCGCATGCCGACCGACGTCCGGAAGTCGAGCCGCTCGACGAACGAGCGCGGCGACTGGCGCATGATCACGAAGATCGACTTCGCGTTCTGGGCAATCTCGCACGCACCGCCCGAGCCGGGCAGGCGCGTCTTCGGAGTTGCGTAGTCGCCGATCACGGTCGAATTCAGGTTCGCGTTGCGGTCGATCTGGGCCGCGCCGAGAAAGCCGACGTCGATCAGGCCGCCCTGGAGGTAGTAGCCGAACAGTTCGAACATGCTCGTCACGGCTGTCGCGCCGGTGACGATCGTCGGATCGCCGATGGACAGCGGCAGGCGTGCCGGCTGAGCACCGAACACGCCTGCTTCGTAGACCAGCTCGAGATCGGGCGCCACTGTGCGGCGCGCGAGATTGACCGCGATGTTGGGCAGGCCGACACCGACGAAGCAGACCCGCTGCCCGGCCAGCTCGCGCGCCGCCGCGACGATCATCATCTCCGACGCCGAATAGTCCGTTACCGACGCGTTCACCGGTACTCCCCGTAATCGACCGAGCCGGATGGTGCCGGCGTCGGCCGCAGGGCCAGCATTCGGTCCCGGCCAAGCTTCTGAAGATACCCATGTCGATCGGCGACGCCATGCACGTACTCGTCAAGCCAGGCCTGAAGCGATGCCTCGTCGCGCGAGATTGTTTCCCAGTCGAGGTAGAAGGCGTTGTCGCGGTCGTAGTAGCCCTGCGCATACGACGGGTGAGCGCCGAATGGCTCGACCACCACGGCATCGACGATCAGCCCGGGCAGGATTGTCCGGTTCGGGTCGGCGCGGATGACCGATTCATCGACCAGCTCCTCGACGACCACGATCAGTCGCTCGGCGGCAAAGGCGGCTTCCTTCTGGCAACCGAGCAGGCCCCACACCTGGGTGTCGCCGGCAGCATCGGCTCGCTGGGCGTGGACGATCGTCACGTCGGGCTTGAGCGGCGGGACCGCGTAAATCGGCCCGTCGCCGTAGGGCGAATCGACCGCCCGGATGAGCGGGTTGGCGACTGGAAGGTTCGTGTCCGAGTACGAGTGGAGCGGGAAGAAGGGCAGGTTCATGGCCCCGGCGGTGTATCGGGCGACCATGCCGAAATGGCTGTACTCCTCGAGCTCGAGCCGCGGCTCCGCGCCCTCTGTCCACCGCCGGACGGCGTGGAGCGAGCCGACGCCCGGATTGCCCAGCCACGAGAAGACGAGCTTGCGCGCCACGCCGGCGGCGATCATCTGGTCGTAGATCAGGTCGGGCGTGAGCCGGCACAGGCTCAGGTCGCGCTTGCGCTGGCGGATTATCTCGTGACCCGCGGCAAACGAGATCAGGTGCGTGAAACCCTCGATCGCAACGGTATCGCCGTCGCGCACCAGCGCCGCGATCGCGTCGCTCATCGACGCAACCTTGGACGTGCCGGTCATGGAATTAGGTGGCGCGCGGACTCAGCCGTCGACTTCGCCCTCTTCCGTGGCACCCCACCGTTCGGCCGCGCGGTACGACCCTGCTGGATCCGCCGCGACCGCGTCCACCGCCTCACCCAGGATGCGCACCGCGGTGGCGACCTCGTCGCGGTCGACGATCAGCGGCGGGGACATGCGCACGACGTCGTCGCCGGCCTCGAGCACGAGCAGGCCGCGCTGGAAGCACGCCCACTGGACGGCCTCGGCCGTCTCGCCCGAGTCGAACTGGACGGCGAGCATCAGCCCCTTGCCGCGCACGTCGCGGACCAGCCCGGGATGCCTGTCGATCAATGGCCGCAGCGCGGCGATGGCCTGATCGCCGCGCCGTGCGGCGTTGTCCATCAATCCCTCTTCGAGCAGTGCGATCGTCTCGAGTGCCACGGCACAGCTGACGGCATTGCCGCCGAACGTCGAGCCGTGGTGACCCTTCGACCACGTCATCAGCTCGGCGCGGCAGACCATCGCGCCGAGCGGCATGCCCGACGCGATGCCCTTGGCGATGGCGATGATGTCGGGCTGCACGCCCCAGTGCTCGACCGCCCACATCTTGCCTGTTCGGCCGGCGCCCGACTGGACCTCGTCGGCGACGAGCAGGATGCCGTTGTCGTCACAGATGCGCCGCAGGCGGGGCAGAAACTCGTCGTCGGGGATGATGTAGCCGCCCTCACCCTGGATCGGCTCGACCACGATCGCGGCGATCTCGTCGGCCGGGATGAGGCGTTTGAAGACGCGCTGCTCGAGCTCGTCGAGGCCGTCCATGCTGAACGGCACGTGCAGCACGCCGGGCAGCAGCGGCCCGAAGCCGGCGTGGTACTTCGACTTCGAAGCGGTCAGTGAGACCGAGCCGTAGCTGCGGCCGTGGAAGCCGCCGACAAATGCAACGATGTACTGGCGCCGGGTATGGAAGCGGGCCAGCTTGATCGCCGCTTCGATCGCCTCGGTGCCCGAGTTGCCGATGAAGGCGCGCGTCGGGCCGTCCATGGGCGAGATCTCGTCGAGCTTGGCCGCCAGCTGGGCGTAGACCGGGAGGTAGAAGTCGGACGCGCTGAAATGGATCAGGTCGCGTGCCTGGCGCTCGAGCGCGGCGGTGATGCGCGGGTGGCCATAGCCGGTCGCGGAGACGGCGATGCCGGCGGTGAAGTCGAGGAAGACGTTGCCGTCGATGTCCTCGACCGCCGCGCCGTTGCCGCGGACGGGCACGATCGGATAGGCGCGCGGCAGGCTGGGCGAGGTGAACTCGTGGTCGAAGGCGACGTGCTGGCGCGCCCGCGGGCCGGGCAGCGGAGTGCGCACGTCTGGCACGGTCCGCACGTCAGGTCGCTCAGCCAGCTCGGTCACGTCGATTCCCTCATCTGTTGCATAGAAACGATGCAGTCTGCATGAAACGAGCCGAAGTGTACTAAACGCCGGCGGCTTGCCCGTTGCGACGTACTTCAGCCCCACGCGACCGTGCCGCTGGGACCAAACTCCTACTGCACTTTGAAAACCCTTTCCGTAGGCTCCGCACGCAATGGCCGCCCGACGTCGAGCTCGTTCGACAGGTATGCCGGCTTGAGCATGCCCGCGACCTCTCTCTCGCGCCTCCTCGAACGGATATTGCTGCCGCCTGAGGACGAAGGCGTGCGCTCGCCCGACATCCATGCCCCGACCTCGAACCAGGACGATTTCAGACGCGTAGTTGCCGCGGTGGCGGTGGTCGCTGTGTCGTTCATCGTGCCAGCGCTGTACCTAGCCCGCGTCCCGACCGAGCTGTGGCTTCCCTTCCTCGGCCTGGCCGCGTTGGTCGGGGCCCTGCTCGGCGCGTCATTCATGGTCGTGCGCGCGGGAAGCCCGCTCGCCCTGCTCAGCGCATTTGTGAACGTCACCCTCGTGGGCATGCTGACAGTGGTCTACGCGCCGTACTTTCACCAGCTTTCGTTGCTGTTTGCGCTGGTCGTGGCCGCACACGCAGTCATTCACGGACTCGGGCCCGCTCTCGTGTCGGCCGCCATGGGAGCAGTGTTGGTGCCGATCCTGACCCAGGGCGGTGCAGCGGCCAATCCGACCGATTTCGGCTACGCCTTCATCTATCTCTTCGGTACTGCGCTTCTGCCCTGGGCCGCCGGGCGGCTCGCCCGCCGGCGAGCCGTGGCGTTGCGCGAGCAGCTTGCAGCGACCCTCGCTACGGAGCGTGAGGCGGTGTTCATCCTCGCTCGCGCGGCAGAGGCCAAGGACCACGTCACAGGTGAGCACGTGCGCGAAGTCGCCGACCTGGCCGAACAGCTCGCGCTGCGCACCGGCTTCAACACCCAAGAGGCAGCCGACCTGCGTTTTGCGGCGATGCTCCACGATGTCGGCAAGCTCCATCTGCCTGACCTCGTGCTTCAGAAGCCGGGCCCGCTAACCGCCGACGAATGGGAGCTCGTCAAGCAGCACACCATCTGGGGCGAGCGAATTCTCGGCACCTCGGCTGGCTTCGAGCTTGCTCGGCGAGTGGCCCGTTCGCACCACGAGAACTTCGATGGCTCGGGCTATCCGGATGGGCTGAACGGCTCGCGCATCCCGATCGAGGCGCGCATCGTTCGCCTCGTGGACGTCCTCGATGCGATGCGCCAGGAGCGGCCCTATAAGCCCGCTTGGCCGATCGAGAAGTGCATCGACGAGATCGCCCGCGGCGTCGGAAGCCAATTCGATCCTGACCTGGCGCGCGAATTGCTGGAGATGTTCGAACCGGGTGCGGCGGCGGTGAGACTGCCAGAGGTGCAGTCGGTGTTTGTGCCCAAGGTGAACGTACACCGGCCGCCCAAGATTTCGCCCGTGCAGGCGCTGGACGGCCTGATGCCGGTGACTCTGGCGACGACCCAAAGGCGCCACGCCCGGCGCCTTGCTCGAGTGTCGGTGACCCGCTGAGTGCGGTCGTCAATACTCGGGTAGCTGGCTCAATATGCGCGGGATCTCGTCCCCGACTGCCGGCGTGGGGAAGCCGTTCCGGATGCGGATCGGGATCCAGTCGAGCGACTCCACTCCCTCGGCGGAGAGGGTCACGTCGAGGATCGCGGTGTCGTTCATGCGACCGGTGAAGTAGTCGAAGACGAAATTGCCGATGCTGTAGGCGATCACCGTCGTCTGAGTCTGCTTGTAGCCATGCAGCACGTGCGGGTGATGGCCGATCAGCAGCGTCGCGCCAGCGCCCATCGCGGCGGCGGCGAACTCGCGCTGTTTCTTGTTAGGCCCGCGCGAGTACTCGGTCCCCCCGTGCACCATGACGATCACGATGTCGACCTCGTCGCGAATGGCAGCCACTTCGGCGGCGACGACATCGGGCGTGCCGATTGCCAGCCCGGGCTTGTCGGCCTCGGCGGCCCACTGGCGGGTGTTGAACGCCGGCCGGCCCGAGAACGGCATCACGTAGCCCAGAAAAGCGATCGTCAGGCCGTTCTGTTCGACGATCAGCGGCGCGTGCGCCTCGGTCTTGTTCGAGCCGCCGCCGGCGTACTCGATCGAGCGCTCGTCGAGCAGGTCCATCGTGTCCTCGAAGGCCGGGATGCCGTAGTCGAGGGCGTGGTTGTTGGCCAAGCTGACGACATCGATGCCGGCCGCGACGAGCGAGTCGGCCGCCTTGATCGGGGCGCGGAAGGTGAACGTCTTGGGCCACGCCGTGCCGCGGTTGGAGATCGTGCATTCGAGGTTGGCGACCACGAGATCGGCCCGGTCGAAGTACGGGACGACCTTCTTCCACGGTGCCAGCGGACCCTTGCGGACGATGCGCCGACCGATCGACTGGGCAAGCATCACGTCGCCGACGGCCATCAAGCGGACGGTCGGCGGCGGCAGATCCGTCGGCGCCGGAGCGGCCGGCAGGGCAGGGGTGGCGGTCGGCGCGGGCTCCAATGGCGGCCCGCCAGCTGCCGTCGGCCTGACGCGCGGACTCGGCTCGGGGCTGGCAGTGGAAGTGGGTGGCTCGGCCGGCGGAGAGACGACGTCAGAGGTTGACAGCGGCGTCGCGGACGTCGCCGCAAGTGGCGCGGGCTCGGCGGTTGCCGTACACGCGACCACGATTGTCAGGGTCAGCGCGACCAACAGGCGCCAGCCACACCCCGAAATGTCCAAGTTCCCTCCGCTGAGTCAGCGA
>DASQLS010000343.1:0-7004 GCA_035629915.1 Candidatus Limnocylindrales bacterium
GAGCGACCGCTACGTGTCGTTGTAGAGCCGCTCCTCGATCAGCTTCTCCTGGACCTGGCGGCCGTTCGGGTTGAAGCACGAGTATTCGAAGTGCTTCTCGAACTCGAGGTCGACCGCGTCACGTCCGGCGCGGTTCTTCTCGACGCTCACGATGGTCCAGTTGCGGAAGCGCTGCGCCTGGTGTGGGTTGAACTCGATGTTCACCTTGGCCACGATGTGGTACTTCTCGTTGAGGATCAGGATCACGTCGGACTCGTAGTTGAGGGCCGACGAACCGCGCAGGTGGTGGTTGCGCAGTCGAGCAGCCTTCAGGCCTTCCTTGTCGGCCGCCACGACGCACACGACCGCGACACCCAGGCCGAGTGCCATGTCCTTGAGCTGGGCGACAACTGCGGTGACCTTCTCCGCCTCGGTCGGCGGGTCGGGGTAGACCGGCACGCGCTGGAGGTAGTCGACGAAGACGACGAGCGGCCGATGGGGAGCGCCACGACGGTAGTCCTCGACCAACCGGCGAAGGTTGCCGGGCGTGGTCGACGCATTCGTGCCCCGCATGAGATATAGGCCCTGCCCATAGCGCGAGATGCGCTCCAGCGCCGGCCGCAGCCGCGGGTTGGCACGCAGATCTGCGTTGTTCGTCTCGGCGCCCTGGGCGAGCCACGTCCCGAGGACCTCGCGGCGGACGTCCTGGATGCGCACGCCCGAGTTGGCGGTCGGGGGCATGGGCCCGGCGAGCGCTGACTCCATCGCCATCATCCGGTTGAGCAGGTACTCCTCATCGTGCTCGAAGCAGATGTAGAGCACGTTCGCCTGGCCGCTCTGGGCGATGTTTCGGCCGATCTGGAGCGACAACGTCGTCTTGCCAGTGCCCTGGGCGCCGCCGATGAGCATCAGCTCGCCACTGCGGATGCCGCCGCCAAGCGTGCGGTCGAGTGGCGAAAAGCCCAGCGGCACGGGCTGGTATTCGGCCACTGCACCCTGGCTGACCTTCTCGGACAGTCCCGTGAGCACGTCCATGGCGCTCTTGGGACGGAGGGTTGCTCCTTCGCCTTCAGCCTTCCACTCGGTCAGCGGCGCGTCACCGCTGAACGGCGCGGGCGGCGGCGGGGCGAACGCACCGCCATCGGCGATCGGGGGCGCGGGCGGCGCGGGCATCGGATCGACGCCGGCGACAGGCGCGGCGAACCCTCCGAAGTCAGTTCGGAGGTCGGCCAGCGGCGGCTGTGCGACGTCGTCGGTCAGGAGTGGATTGATGGGAAACGGGTCAGCAGGTTGCCAGTCACTCGACACGCAGCCGAGGCTACCGGCCGTCGGCGCCTGTCGGCACCAGCCGAACCTCCTACCGCCGCCGTTACCTGTGGTCCGGGTCGGTCAGGTCCGTATGTCGCGCCCTGGGAGGCGCCCCGGTCAGAGCGCGGTCTCCGACAGCTTCTGCCAGTAGCGGATGATCGTGCGCAGCCCGCCCTCGAGATTGTCCAGTCGAACGTTCTCGTTCGGCGCGTGAATCTGGTCGTCGGGCTGTATGAAGCCGAGCAGCACTACGGGCAGCCCAAGCACACTCGAGAACGTCGCACCGGCCGGGATGGAGCCGCCCTCACGCAGGTAGACGGGCGCCTCGCCGAACACCTCCTCGAGGCACGCGGCAGCGGCCTGGGTCGCGGGGTGGTCGATCGGGGTGAGGCTCCACATGCCTTCGTTGATCTTGCGGACCGTCACCTCGACTCCAGCCGGCACGTTCGACATCACGTGGTCGCGCACGCGCTGGAATGTCAGATCGGGGCTCATGTCGGCCACCAGGCGGCACGAGATCTTGGCGTGCGCCTCGGCGGGGATGATGGTCTTCGATCCCTCGCCCTGGAAGCCCCCCCAAATGCCGTTGACGTCGAGCGTTGGCCGGGCGCCGCGTCGCTCGAGGACGGAGAAATCGGGCTCGCCGTGGACCGAGTGCAGGCCGTACGAGCCAACGAACTCGCCTTCGTCGAAGGGCAGACGCGCAAACTCTTCGCGGTCGCGCGGCGTCAACGGCCGCACCTCGTCGTAGAAACCGGGCACGGCAATTGAGCCGTCCTCGTTCTTCAGCCGCGCGATGACTGATGCCAGGGCGGCGGCCGGGTTCTGGACGTTGCCACCGAACGTTCCCGAGTGGAGGTCGAGCTCCGAGCCGGTCACGTCGATCTGCATGTAGACGAGGCCGCGCAGGCCGATGGTCAGCGCCGGTCGGTTGCCTTCGTAGAAGCCCGTGTCGCTGATGAGCGCGAAGTCGGCGGCGAGGCGGTCCTGGTTGGCGATGATCCACGGCTCGAAGTGGTCCGAGCCGGACTCCTCTTCACCCTCGAAGACGATCTTGAGGTTGACCGGCAGGTTTCCGCGCGACTCGAGCCACGCCTTGGCCGCCCACATATGCAGGTAGACGTGGCTCTTGTCGTCGGCCGCTCCACGACCGTAGATGCGGCCATCCTTGACTGTTGGCTCGAACGGTGGCGTGTCCCACAGGTCGATTGGATCGACCGGCTGGACGTCGTAGTGGGCGTAGACGATTACCGTCGGCGCGCCCTCGGCGTGAAGCCAGTCGGCATAGACGATCGGGTGCCCGTCGGTTGGCGAGACCTCGACGTGCTCGAAGCCCATCGCTGCCAATCGATCGGCAATGAACGTGGCCGTGGCACGCACGTCATCGGTGTGCTCCGAGAGCGTGCCGATGCTGGGGATGCGCAGAAGCTCGAAGAAATCGGCCAGGCGCTCATCGCGCGTCCGATCGACAAAGGAATCCAGGTCGGCGAAGTTGGCCTCGCCGACCTGTGGAGCGGTTGTCAAACGATCTAGGCGGGCTGAGGCGAGGGCTTCGGAGCAGTCGCCGGACCGGCCTGCGGCTCGTCCGGCTCGCGGCGCGGCATCGAGCCGTCAAGCGGCTGAGGCGTCATGTGAGTGTCGGCCCGAGCGTCTGGAATGTCGGCGAACATCTTCGCGAACTCTTCCTGCTCGATCGTCTCCTCGGCAACCAGGCGTTCCGCGAGCTGGATAAGTCGATCCTTGTGGCGAACGAGGACGTCCATCGCCTTGGAGTAGCCGCGGTCGATGATCGCGCGCACTTCCTCGTCGATCATCTTCGCGACATCGTCGGAGTAGTTGCGCTGCTCGCCGATCTCGCGTCCCAGGAAGACGAGCTCGTCGCGCTTGCCGAAGGCGAGCGGCCCGAGCTTGTCGCTCATGCCAAACTCGGTCACCATCCGGCGCGCCACGTTGGTCGCCTTCTCGATGTCGTTGCTCGAGCCCGTGGTGGTGTCACCGAAGATCAGCTTCTCGGCGGCGTTGCCACCGAGCATGCCCGCGATCTTGTCCTCGAACTCGCTCTTGCTCTGCAGGTAGCGGTCCTCGGTCGGCATGCCCATCGTGTAACCGAGGGCCATGCCGCGGCTGATGATGCTCACCTTGGCGACCGGATCCGTCTTGGGCAGGATGCGCTGCACGACGGCGTGGCCGCCCTCGTGGTAGGCGATGATCGCCTTCTCCGCATCGCTGATGACGCGGCTCCTGCGCTCCGGGCCGGCGACGACACGCTCGAGCGCCTCGCCGAACTCACCGATCGTGATGACCTTCTTGTTGCGCCGCGCGGCGAGAATGGCCGCCTCGTTGACGAGGTTGGCGAGATCCGCGCCGGAGAAGCCGGGCGACTGTCGGGCGACCGACTGCAGGTCGACCTGCTTGTCGAGCGGCTTGCCCTTGATGTGAACCTTGAGGATCTCGAGCCTGCCCTTCATGTCGGGGCGGTCGAGGATGACCTGGCGGTCGAAGCGGCCCGGCCGCAGCAGCGCCGGGTCGAGGACGTCCGGCCGGTTGGTGGCGGCGACGACGATCACGTTGGTGTTGGTGTCGAAGCCGTCCATCTCGACCAGGATCTGGTTGAGCGTCTGCTCGCGCTCGTCGTGCGAGCCACCCAGGCCGGCGCCGCGCTGGCGGCCGACGGCGTCGATCTCGTCAACGAACACGATGCAGGGTGAGTTGCGCTTGGCCTGGTCGAACAGGTCGCGCACGCGGCTGGCGCCGACGCCGACGAACATCTCGACGAACTCGGAGCCGGAGATGCTGAAGAACGGCACACCCGCCTCGCCGGCGACGGCGCGCGCGAGGAGCGTCTTTCCGGTGCCCGGAGGCCCGACCAGGAGCACGCCGCGCGGAATGCGCGCGCCGAGCTGGTTGAACTTCTCTGGGTACTTCAGGAACTCGACGACTTCCTGCAGCTCGGTCTTGGCCTCGTCAACGCCGGCCACGTCATGGAACGTGACGACGGTCTTGTTGCCCAGGAACATTCGCGCCCGGCTCTTGCCGAACGACATCGCCTGGTTGTTGGTGCCCTGCGCCTGGCGGAACATGAAGAACAGCAGCGCGCCGATGAGCACGATCGGCAGCAATGCCGAGAGGAGGATGCCCAGCCAGGCACTACCGTCCGATGCCGGTGCGCCAACCAGGGTCGGCGGCGTGGTGCACTGCTCAGACGACGCGCACGCGGCGTCGATATCGAACTGGACGTTCGTCGCCAGCTCGCTCGGCACGAGGCTCGTCTCGAGCGCCGGCTTGGTCGTCTGGGGATCGATCGTGGTCTTCTCGATGTCGAGCGTCTGGCCGCGCTGGGTGACCGTCGCCACCTGACCTTGCTCGACCAGTTCGAGGAACGAACCCTGCCCGCTGTACGGGATGGGTTCCTTTTCATTGCTGGGGAAGATGAACATGTACAACAGCGCCGCCGTGCCCACGACGAGCACGAGGGTGACGATGCCGTTGCGAAGGAAACGACTGTTCAAGGGAGTGAGTGGCCTCCGGGTGTCCGGGTACGGCTAGAGCGACCCGTCAGCGGATTATACGGCGGAGAGCCGCGTCCGCCTCTGTAGCCCATTTGGCTGACGAGGTTGCGAACGAACCTAAGGGGCCCGGCGTCTCGTAGGCTCGAAACCAGCTGCCACTCCGATGCCCAAACCATCATGCCCGTTCATCACCTCAACTTCGCGAGCCGACGATTCAGTGCGGGTCGCCGCTTCGAGCAGTCCCAGCTCGTGCTCGATGCTCGCTACGCGATCGGTGGGCGCAATCGATCTCAGATCGAGCAGCGCGGCCTTCATGCGCCGAACCACCTGAGGCGATCCCGACCCAGCCAGGCGGATCTCCTCGAAGGCCAGGCTCAGGTACGCCTGCCAGTTCATGGTCGGCACAATGAGCCGAACCGCGCCGGTGTCGTCTCGATATTGCCCGTCTGGAAATGGCCGTCGCACAAGTTGACGGAGCAGATCGTGTAAGCGATCGATTGCTTGCACCGCGGTGGTTGGATCCTGAAATTGAGACTCGGAAAGGGATCGCAGCGCTATGTCGACCAACAGTCGCAGGCCGTAGGCAACGTCCTCGTCCAGGGTCCGCTCCAGCCGCAGGATGAGTGACCTGTGCAGGCGCGCCTCATCAAGACCGGGGCCGGCACCCCTGACAAGGAACAGCGGCGCTCCCAGCGGCACGAACTGTCCGAGAGCGGGGATGAGCTCAAGAACGCAACCCATGCGCGTGGCTTCGCCCACCAATGAATCGTGGTCAACGACGGTAATGACTCCCGACTGCAACGCGGTCACGATCCTTGGCTCGTCGTGTGGGCTGTCGCCAGACTGATCGCTCGGGTCGCGATACTGCCGGTCGATGAGCCTCCGGGTGTCCTTTCCGACCAGCTCGATCAGGGCGGATACCCGAAGAGCCTGCCCAATGTGTTGTACGTACATCACGAGCACGGCAATGCTGGCTACCACGAGGACGAAAGCGGTCACGATTGAAATCCCGGGGACATTGCCGGTCCCGTCGCCATTGTTGGTTACCTCGCGGATCGTAAGAATGGCGTGAACGAAGGTCGCCACGAACAGGCCTATCGCGAGCTGGCTGGGCTTGTCCTGCAGAATTCGCTGCACGATCCGCGGCGAAAACTGGCCCATGGCCAGTTGGACGACGACCATGGTGATTGTCAGGACCAGTGCGGTAAGACTCACCATCGACAGGGCGACGGTGGACAGGATCGCCAGTGCAGCATCTGGTCCGCCCACCAACTCAGGTGGTATCGCCTGATACGCGAAAGCCCTGTCGATCGCGATAGTGATGAAGGAGAGGATCGCTCCCCCTATCACGCACAAGACGGGCACGAACCACACGCCTGATTGAACGCCGATCAGCAGCCGCCGAAGTTTCATCTCCGGGCTGCCTGGCGATGGGTGCCGAATCTGCCACCCTGGTCGATCAAAATTCGCCAAGCCACCCAGTGACAGTAGGGAATCCGATCGAGGAGTAGGCAGTAGCTGTCCGCGCGCGGCGTGTCATGAGGGTTTCAGACACGAGCCTTCTGGAATCGGCCGTGGACACCGGACAGCGCGGTCTGGATACCAAGGGAATCAGACGACGCCCGCCGTGGCTGCGGACAGCACACGGCGGGCGCCCGGAAAACTGGGCCAGGCCTGGTTAGCGGTTGGTTGAATCGTCGACGTCGAATTCCTCTCGACGAACAGTCGTGTCGACCTGCCGCTTGTCCTCCGTCGCCGTCTTGGTGATCTCAATCTCCTCGACCGGTCGGGCGACCTTGCGAAGTTCAACGTCCTCTTCCATGACCTGAACTCGGATGGTTTCGTCGGAGAACGCGCCTTCAGCACTCCCCGTGCCAGCTGATTGCTGATCAGTTACGGGGCGTCGCTCGACGTGGACCTCCTCGCGGCGAACTGGAACCTCGAAGCTTTTGGTCTCTTCGACGACATGCTTCGACACGACAACCTCGCCGGCCTCGCGCTCTACCTTGTCGACCTCGACGTCCTCTTCATAGCGACGCAACCTCGTCTGGCCACGCCCCGTTTCCGCATCCAGGCGGCCCTCGCGCCACTCCTGCGACCAGGCGGAGTCGGCAGGCGCTTGACTCCAGTTCATCGACTCGATCTCATCCTTGTTGATCGACAGGTACCAGTCATCGCCTTCCTCGCGCCCAATCTGGCTGCGCGGGA
>DASQLS010000344.1:0-8788 GCA_035629915.1 Candidatus Limnocylindrales bacterium
CTTCGCCGCCATCGACAACGCGGCCCACATCGGCGGGCTGCTGGTCGGCGCGTGGCTCGGCTTCATCATTGCCCCGCGCGGTGCGACCACGTTGGCTGCTTTCTGGAGCCGACCAAAAGGCGACGGCAGCGGCGGCGCGCCGGCCAGGACTGCGGCCGACAGGCTCTCGCCGCTGATCCGGGTGACCGGTGTCATTGCGCTGGCCGTGGTGCTCGTCATCGCGCTCAACATCACGCCACTCTGGTCCTGAGCACCTAACCTGACGCGGTTGATGGATCGCTCGATCTTCAACAGATTGGCGATCTACCCGACCGCCCTGATTGCGGTCGTGGCCGTCAGCGGAGTCGCGTCCGCTTCGCCGCCGCGGACCGTGCCGACGAGCCCTGGCAACAGCCGCGACCAGGCTTCGCAGACCATCCGCGTCCCCCAGGATGAGCCGACGCTTGCCGATGCGATCGAGGCCAGCACGACGGGCACCCTGATCCTGCTCGACCGCGGCACGTACCCGGGCGGCGACATCGTCCCCGAGGCGAAGTCGGGAATCACCATCCGCGGGGTCGATCGCAACACGGTCGTTTTCGACGGAGAAGACGCCCGCGCCAACGCGCTGGTGATCGAAGCAGACGACGTCACCGTCGAGAACATGACCGCTCACAACTACGTCGGCAACGGCTTCTACTGGACGGGCGTCGAGGGTTATGCGGGTCGCTACCTGACCGTGTGGAACGTCGGCCTGTACGGCATCTACGCGATCGAAAGTCGCGGCGGCGTCTTCGAGCACAGCTACGTCTCCGGCGCAGCCGACGCCGCGTTCTACATCGGTGAGTGCAACCCATGCGATGCGGTCGTGGCCAACGTCACGGCGCGACTTTCGGCGGTTGGCTACTCGGGTACCAACGCTGGTGGCAATCTCGAGGTGCGCGACTCGATCTGGGAGCTCAACGGCACGGCGATCATGCCCAACTCGTACGAGGGCCAGCCGCTGCCTCCGCCACAACGCTCGTCGACCATCTCGCGCAACACGATCCGCGACAGCAACGCGCAACCTGTGCCGGCGAACTCGCCGCTCGCCGGCTTCGTTGGCGTCGGCATCGCCATCGCCGGCGGCTGGGAGAACATCGTTGAAGACAACGAGATCAGCGGCAGTGCGGCGTACGGGATCGCTCTGTTCCCGACGCTCCAACCGAGCGGCAACGACATCACGCCGCAGCTGAACGTCATTCGCGGCAACACCATCAGCGACAGCGGCACAGCCGACCTTGGCGTAGCGACGGGAAGTGCTGACACGAACTGCTTTGTCGACAACTCGTTCACGTCCAGCCTCCCGGCTGATATCGAAACGGTCCTGCCATGCGAAGGCGAGTCCGACTCGGACGGCGACGACCAGGTTCTGGGCGACCTCGGCATACCCGTTCCTGAGGCACTCGATCGGCTCGGGCCGCGCCCTCCGTATACCGAAATGCCTGCTCCCGATAACCAACCCAACATGCCGGGGGCAGTCGCCAGCCCATCGGGCGATCCTTCGCCGACGACGGCCAGCGAGACCGATAGCCCAGCGACCGGACGCCCAGGAACCAGCAGCCCCTCGGCAACGACAACTCCCGACGAGGCACCCCCGACGGCAGCCGATTCGACCGGCACCTTTGCCGGCCTTGGCCTGGTGCTCGCGATCCTTGTGGCGGCGGGCGCGCTGGTTCTGATCTGGCAGCGCCGGCAGGGCTCGGCCAAGTAATGGAACGATCGATTCGCAACGTGCTCTTCGGCACGTTCACGCTGCGCTTCAGCACCGGTTTGACCGGCGCGATGCTCGTCTACTTCATCGCCGATTTCGAGCAACACGGCGGCGAGGAGGTCTCGGCCTTCGTAGTTGGTCTGTTCACGGCGCTCTTCTTCGCTGCCGAGCTCGTCCTGTCACCGCCGTTCGGGTTGTTGTCCGACCGGCTCGGCTTCCATCGCGTGATGCAATACGGGCCGGTTTTCGGTGCCGTCGCGGTGGTCATCACCGGCATGGTGCCGCTTCTGTTGGTCGGCGACATTGGCCCGATCAGCGCGGCCACACTGTTGTCTGTCGCCTTGATCGTCATCGCCTTCACGCGCGTGCTGGAAGGGGCCTCGACCGCGGCCAGCGTACCGTCGATCCTCGGCTTTCTCGCCTTTGCCACGGCCAACGACGAGGGGCTCCGCGGTCGCGTGTCGGCGCGCTTCGAGCTGGCCACGATCCTCGGCATCGGCGCCGGGCTCGGCGCGGCCGGCGTTTTCTGGCTGCTCGGGCCGGTCGCCTTCTTCATCAACGGCGCGTTCTATCTCGGCTCGCTACTGATCTATCGCTACGGAGTCGCCGCGCCCGAGGAACCGTCCGGGCCGCACCATCACGCGACGACGTACGGCTGGGCGCGCTACCTGAACCTGGTCCGCCAGTCGCACGTCTGGCTGCTGGCGCCGACGTGGATCGCTGTCAACGCGGCAATCGGCCTGTATGCCAGTCAGAGCCTGTACGCGCTGGTGCGCACGCCGAACCCGATCTTCAACGACTGCGAGCAGCCCGACCACTGGTATTCCTGCCAGCTGCTTGCTGGCGGATTCGACTCGCTCCAGGTAACCGGTGGCCTGGTTGTCGCCGGCATCCTCTTCGTCGCCGGCCTCATCTACTGGGGCGACCGGTTCAAGAAGTACCGCCGCACGACGATCATCTTCTACGGCCTGATCGGCGGGGCCGTGCTCGTCGGCGGCGCGCTGCTCGTCAACCACGCCGTGTTCCTCGAGCGGGTGTTCGGCATCAGCCAGCCGATGGCCATCCTGGTCGGCCTGCCCGCGATTGCCGGTGGCCTGTTCGTGCTGGCCGGCGCCACGCCGGCTGCGCTCGGGCTGCTTGCCGACATATCCGAGGCCTATCCGGACGACCGCGGAGCAATCATGGGTCTGTACAGCGTCTTCCTCGCGATCGGCCAGATCGCCGGCTCGCTGATCGGTGGCGTCGCATCGGACGCGTTCTCGTTCGACGGCATCCTGATCGCGACCCTGGTGCTGATGGCGGTGGCCATGATCCCGCTCTTCCGGCTGCGCAACTTCGAGCATCATTTCGAGCCGGGAGTCGGCGGGCAGCAACCGGTTGTGGAGTGATCGTGTTGGGGCGGCGCTGGCCGTCCATCCCCTGAGCCGTATCCACCGATCCGACTAACAATCCATTCCGGCTGACTAGGCAGGGCATGCTGGCCGACCAGGCATAGGGCGTCCGATCTCGCCGATCTGGCCGATCTGCATGAGCTCGGCGGCATCCCCGCTATCCACTCTGGCGGGATACTTAGTCGGATCGACGGATGGGAGTAGGCAGTGGGCGCCGCGATGGCGCGGGTTCCACACGGCGCGCCAGCGATACACTCGGAACGATGACCCAGACTCTCAATTCAACTACCGATTCCCCAGACTCCGACGCGCTGACCTACGGCAACTTCATCGGCGGCGAGTGGCGGCCGGCGGAGAGTGGCCGCACCTTCGAATCGCGCAATCCTGCGGACCGACGCGAGCTGATCGGCCGTTTCGCGGCCAGTGATGCGGCGGATGTCGCCGCGGCCGTGCGTGCCGCGGAGGATGCGCTGCCCGCCTGGCGGGCCCTGCCGGCTCCCAAGCGCGGCGAGATCATGTACGCGTTCGGAGAGCTGCTCGGGCAGCACAAGGAGCGCCTCGCTCAGGCGATGACGCGCGAGATGGGCAAGGTCCTGGCCGAGGCGCGCGGCGACGTCCAGGAGGGCGTCGACATTGCCTACCTGATGGCCGGCGAGGGGCGCCGCATGTTCGGCGACACGACCCCATCCGAGCTGCCCGACAAATGGGCGATGAGTGTCCGTCAGCCTGTCGGCGTCGCGGGGATCATCAGCCCGTGGAACTTCCCGATCGCGATCCCGTGCTGGAAGATGACAGCCGCGCTGATCACCGGCAACACGGTCGTGCTCAAGCCGGCGAGCGATACGCCCCACTGCGCGGCGCTGCTGGTCGAGCTGATGGACCAGGCAGGTTTCCCGCCGGGCGCCGTCAACATGGTCACCGGGTCGGGGCCCGAGGTCGGCATGCCCCTCGTCGAGAACCCCGACGTAAACGTCATCTCGTTCACCGGCAACGGCGAGACCGGCCGCGACATCTCGGTCCGCGGCGCGAGGCGCCTGCTGCGCATCTCGCTCGAGCTGGGCGGCAAGAACGCGATCGCGGTGATGGCGGACGCGGATCTCGACCTCGCCGTGGACGGCATCCTGTGGTCGGCGTTCGGCACGACCGGCCAGCGTTGCACGGCGTGCAGCCGGGTCGTGGTCGACGACAGCGTGGCCGACGACTTGATCGGCCGGCTGGCTGATCGGGCTGCGGCGATGCGCCTCGGCAGCGGCCTCGAATCGGGAACTGACGTGGGACCGTTGATCAACGGCGGAGCAGTCGAGAAGGTGGGCGGCTACGTCGAGATCGGAACAGACGAAGGCGCCCGACTGATCGCCGGCGGCGAGCCGGCAACCGACGGCGACCTGCAGCACGGCCATTTCTTCCGGCCCACCATCCTCGACGGCGTACGGCCGATGGACCGCGTCGCGCAGGAGGAGATCTTCGGGCCGGTGCTGTCGGTCATTCGCGTCGACGGCTACGAAGAGGCGGCGATGGTCGTCAACGGCACTCGCTATGGCCTCTCGTCATCGATCTACACGCGCGACACCAACACCGCGTTCCGGGCGATGCGCGACTTCGCGACGGGGATCGTGTACGTCAATGCGGGCACGATCGGTGCCGAGACGCACCTGCCGTTCGGCGGCATCAAGCAGACAGGCAACGGCCACCGCGAGGCCGGCCACGCGGCGCTCGACACGTTCACCGAGTGGAAGTCGATTTACGTCGACTACTCCGGCCGCCTCCAGCGCGCGCAGATTGACAACCAGTAGCCGGCCGAGGGCACGACAGGTGGCTGAGGGCTTGGATCAGGACGAGGCAATCGGTCGGGTGATCGAGTCGGCGGCTCGATTGGGTGTCGAGATCGACGCCGGTGAGGCAAAGCTCTGGATCAAGTCGATGGCCGCCGAGGCAGCCGGCGGCGACATCGTGGTTGACGTCGACACCGGCGTTTTCGGTCACCGCGCATCGATGCTCGATCTGGCGCCGCAGGACCTCGAGCGGTTCAAGCGAATCGCGCCGATCGTCGGCTTCGAGAACCGCCCCGGAGTGCAGACCGCACTGGCGCTGTCCGGCTCCAGTGCGCAGAGTCGGATCCACGCCTACCCGGCCGACGCCGACTTCTTCGAGCGCGTCCACATCACCGCCGACACGCGCGAGGAAGCGTGCCGCATCCTGGGCGACGTGATGCGCGAGAAGGCGCTGTCGACGATGTCAGCGCCGACCCACCGGCTGTGGGAGGTGAAGCTCGGCACTTGGGACGCCGACGTGACCAAGGACGGCAAGCAGATCCGCGCCGGCAGCCCGATCTCGTGGTCTCCGGCCGAGGTCACGAGCGGCGAGATGAACGTCACGGCCGCGGACGGCACGGCGCGAAGGGTCACGTGGGCCGACGCGGCGCAGAACCCTGGCTGGTGCAAGCTGGACTGGGTCGTCGCCGATCCGACGCGCGGCCAGCTGGCCAACGCGAGCAACGTGCTCGATCCAACCTGGCAGTCGCCAGACGGCAAGGTCGTGCCACTCGACGGATTTCTCGATCCGTACTTCCAGGAGGTGTATCTCGATACCGAGGCACGGCCGCTTTTCGACAAGCTGGTCAACGAGATGTCGGCCGACGTTGTCGACGAGTACGTCAGCCAGCTCGAGCACGAGATTTGGAAGTACAGCGTCAAGGATCCGAATTGGGGCAAGGTCGCCCGGCGGCTGTACAACGTCTTCCGGCTTACCGGCCGCTATGCCGAGGCGGCCTACATTCGCGAGCTCTTTGACGAGCCGACAACCGCTCTTTATCAGCTGTCGGCGCTCATCCGAACGCTTCACGAGGCGGCGAGCGAGGGCACTCCCTTCGAAGGTGAGCTGCTCGTCGCGCAGACGGACCAGCTGATCATGTCGGCTATCGGCGCGCTCGACGGGCCGGAGGAGGCGCAGATGGTCGGCGGCCTGCTCCGTCTGCGCGACAACGTGTCGGGTCGGAAGAGCGGCGACCGAGCCGGCGACGTCGAAAGTCTGCAGTCGGAGACGATGGACGCGGTCAACGACTACTTCAGGCGAAGGTTGACGGCGCTTCCCGAGATCGCGGACTACCTCGACCGAATTGCCGCCGAGGGCGAGGCGAAGTAGCGGCGTCATCGCCAATCAAGCGAGCCGCGTTTGTGCGAGATATTCGCGCGGGGACTACTAACCGCAAGCTACGACCGATTTCGTGCGGGATATCCTCCGGGCGACTGCTAAGGGGCCCAACTAGGCCCATGAGCGGCGTTCGGACCCCGAATTCGCGGATTCGAGTCCCCCGACGAATAATCCGCACAGGTTGACCTGCCAATGACCGCCAGGCGCTCGCAGACAGCGGATTTCACCGGCGGTCTCAACGCCGGGGACGCACCATCAGTAGGACCTCTGGCCGTCCAATGGGGTGATGCTCACTTGTGAGCCCGCTGTGTAGTTTGGTGACCGCTTGAAGCCCGACGGCCGAAAATTCTCCATCCCTGCTCTGTTGATGGCGCTCACGGTGAGTGTCGGTTCGGCATTGGTGCCGGCGGTAGCGCTGGGTGCCGACGGGGAATCGGGTTGGCGCTCGCTTTCGGGCGCGCGGGCCTCTTCGTTCCAGATCCCAAGCGACACGCGTCTCGTCCGAACGTGGCGCGACCCAAGGTCAGGCTTCGTGTTCGAGCGCTACCAGCAGGTCGCCCGGCCGCTCGCCGAGGTCGACGGCGCGCAGCTGACCGTTGTTCGCGACGGGTCAAGGCAGATGCTCGTGCTGGGCGCCCATTACCCGGGCATCAGCGCCGTGAACAGCGTCGAGCTCTCGCCGACGGAGGCCGTCAGCCGCGCCGAGCCTGATGCCGTGAACTCTGCGCGCGCGGAGCAACCGCCGATCGCCGAGCTCGAACAAAGCCCGCAGCTGCGCCTTGACCCCACCACGAGGCGGCTGTTCTATCGCGTCGAGTCGACCGCGCCGGGCATCCGCACTTTTCATGACGTCGATGCGCAATCCGGCGCGGTGATCAACGCCTGGGACGCGATCGACCGGGTCAACGGCATGGGCACCGGCGTCAAGAGCGACCGAAAGAGCCTGCTCGGCAATAGCTCCGGATCGACCACGGATGACCTGACGCGCCAGGTGAGCGGCGTCTGGCGAATGCAGAGCGTGGACAACCGCCTCAAGGTCTACGACGCGAAGAACGGCGGCTTG
This sequence comes from Candidatus Limnocylindrales bacterium, assembly GCA_035629915.1. Classification (GTDB taxonomy): domain Bacteria; phylum Chloroflexota; class Limnocylindria; order Limnocylindrales; family CSP1-4; genus JALYGJ01. Next base: position 7,337 of record DASQLS010000344.1, read on the forward strand.
TACGACACCAGCATGCCGGTCATGAGCGACAAGTCGAAGCCCGCGTGGTCGAACGACAACGACTGGAAGGCGCCCTACCAGGGCGCGGCAGTCGACGCCCAGTACTACGCGGCATTGAGCGACAGCATCCTGCGCGACACCTTTGGTTTTGACCTGCTCGATCCGTCGTGTGGCTACGGGACGATTCGCAGCGTTGTCCATTTCGATCCGTTCGGCTTTGGCTACGACAACGCCTTCTGGGACGGCCAGTTCCTGGTCTACGGCGACGGTGACAGGTTCACGACGTGGTCGTACACCGCCGGCCAGGACGTGGTCACGCACGAGCTGACCCACGCCGTCACCGAATGTGCCACGGGGCTCGTGTACGAAGACGAGCCGGGTGCGTTGAACGAGGCCATCTCGGACATCGTCGGCACTGTCGCCGAGTGGCAGATTGACGAGCCACTTACAACCAACTGTCGGCGCGCGACCGGCCAGGCCGAATGCCCCGACTGGTGGATCGCCGAGGACGTCGTCTTCGACTCCGCCCTCGGCTACGCGTTCCGCAACATGGCCGATCCCGAGAGCCTCAATCAGCCCAGTCACTACTCGGATCGCTACACCGGCGGCGAGGACAACGGCGGCGTGCACATCAACAGTGGCATCGCCAATCACGCCTTCTATTTGATGGTCAACGGCGGACGAAACGCGCGCTGCGCGGGACCGAATGATGCGCAGGCGGACTGTGGCGTCCTGGTGCCCGCAATCGGCATGACCGACGCGGCGCAGATCGCGTTCGCCGCGTGGAGCTCGCTTACGTCCGAGGCGGACTTCTGCGAGGCGCGCAACGCGACCATCTCGCTCGCCGACACCCTCTTCCCGGCATCCGCCGCGCACCGCGCGTCCGCGGAGCTGAGCTGGAAGGCGGTTGGGCTCGACGGGCAGGATTGCGACACCGGCCCGGGCTTCTCGATCAGGGTCAACCAGGACGCGCTCGGTCTCGGACCGGGAGACGGCGGCCAGTTCGTGATCTCTGTCAATGGGACTCCCAACGGCACCGTCACCTACGACACCAGCGACCCCGCGCCGCTCCAGGTCAGCGCCAACGCGAACGGCACGGTCGACGTATCCGCGCCGGCCGACGTTGCGAGCGGCGTCTATCCGCTGGTGCTCAGCGCCTCTGACAGCAGTGCGACGCGCTACGCCGCCGTCGTAGTGGTCGTCGACGGGACGCCGCCGTCGGCATCGGTCGACGCCGTTCGCATCTCGTCGCCGGGCACGGTCACAAACGGCGGCACGGTGCCACTCGTGATCGGCTGGTCGTCGTCCGACACGGAGAGCGGCATCGCCACGGCCGGTCTCGAGCACAGCCCTACCGGCAGCAGCTGGACGCAGATTTCCAACCCGACCGCGATTGGGGGGTCGACCACCTACAGCTCCCAGGCTGGTCCCCACAGCTTCCGCGTCGAGGCG
>DASQLS010000345.1:0-3713 GCA_035629915.1 Candidatus Limnocylindrales bacterium
CTTTGATCCAGAGCTCATCAACAGGTTCGTCGCCGCCATGCAGGGCCTGGGCATCAATCCAGCCACGGTCGGGTTCGGCTCGGCAACGGCAACCGTGGACGACGAGGACGTGAGCGTTCAGGCGGTTCGCTTCCCGGGAGCCAACGCCGGCGCCGCGCTCGATGCCCTGGTGCGCATCGATGAGCCGGACGATCCGCCCACGCTGACGACTCAGACGATTGGCGGCAAGAACGTGACCGTGGCGACCGACAGCGACGGCGACGTGGAGTACTACTACGTCACCGGTGAGTGGGCATGGTTCCTGCCCAGCGCGACGCCCGAGCAGGCCGAGGTGATCTTCGCCGCGCTTCCCTAGCCTCGCGTGATGCGCCTGGCCCTTCTGGCGATAGCAATGTGTGGGTCGGTGCTCGGCTGCAGCGTCGCAATTCCTGAAACGACGCCGACTTCCGGCCCGACCGCCGCACCGGATACCGAGCTGGAGAGCTTGTTTCCGGAACGCGTCGGTGGCTTCGAGATGACCGTCTCGAGCGCCAGCGGCGAGGCAGGTTTGTCAGTCCTCGGCGACGGCGACCCGGCGAGGCTCGACCAGTTCCTGCTGGATCTCGGCGCCACTCGCGAACAACTCAGCGTCGCCACCGGCACGCTCGTCTCGGCAGATGGGGCCCTGGAGTCGGGCCTGGCGATGATCGCCATACGGGTCGCAGGCCTCGACGCGTCGATGACCGAGGACCGGCTCGCTCAGGTGGTTGGCTCCGACGTGCCCAACACGGTCATCGACGAGCAGGAACGTGGCGGCAAGACGGTCACCGCGATCAGCAATGCCCAGGATCTGACCGAATCGGTCTACCTCTATCCAGCCGGGGACGTGGTGTTCCTGGTCAGTGGGGCTCCGAATCTCGTCGAGGAAGCGCTTACCCAGCTGCCATGAGTCGAGGTAGGCGACAGCGACCAGCTAGTAGGCGGCGCCGGTGAGTGACGCCGCGCCGGGTCCGAAGGTGATCAGCGCCCAGTAGGCGGCAAAAGCCAGGCCCACGACGAGCACGATGACCACAGCGATTCTGGCTGCGTCTCGCAAGTCTGCCTCCTTCAGGCGCTCCGCTCCGAGGTCTTTATGCCAAAACGCTCGATCAGGATGCCATGTCGGAGCCCGCGATCGCTCACCTTGAGCGAATCCTGCCCGAGCTTCTCGAGAACGGTCCGCACAATGCACGCTCCGGCGAGGATGACCTCCGCCCGCTTGAGCTGGAGGCCCACGATCGCTCGCCGCTCATCGGCCGATCGGGTCCGATAGAGCTCGATCTGGCGATCGATCTCGGCCAGGTCGAGTGTCGCTCCATGTATCGCATCCGGGTCGTAAGCCGGCATCGTCAGGCTGACGGCCGTCATGTTCGTGATCGCGCCGCCCATGCCCACCACCGCATCTGGCCGGGGACGGCTGTCGAGCTCGGGCAAGGAGGCCGAGATCGCCGCCAGGGCCTCGGAGACCACATCGGGTGAGACTGCCTGGTCGAGGCCGAACTGCTCGGTAAAACGCGCCGCGCCGACGTTGACGCTGAAGCGCTCGTCGAGCGTTGCGCCATGGCCGAAGGTGAACTGCGAGCTGCCGCCACCTGTGTCGAAGACGAGGGTGCTGCCCTCCCCCACCCGCGCGTCGCCGACGGCGCCGATGTAGGCGAGGCGGCTTTCGTCGTCACCGGAGATGGGCTCGATGGTCACGCCGGTCCGAGTCCGGACCAGCTCGACTGCCTCGTCACTGTTGTCGGCGATCCGAAATGCGGCCGTGGCGACGGCCGCGATCGCGCGAACCCCCGCCTGCTTGGCTTCGCCGACCATGTCGGCAATCGCGTCCGCGGTGCGCTCCATCGGCTCCTGGGCCATCCGTCCCGTCTCGTCCATGCCTTCGCCGATGCGCGTGATCTCGGCCCGATCCTTCACCCGCGCAAAGGTGCCGTCCGGCCTGCGTTCGGCGATGTGGAACTTCACCGAGTTGGTGCCCACGTCGATGATCGCGTAGCGCTCGGGTGCGTCGGCGAGAGTCGCCAGGAGACCAATGCCGTAGCTGGTGTTGAGGTAGTCCTTCAAGCCAACCGATTCGACGGCAGCCCTGACAGCGTCCGGGTCCTCTGACTCGATCGCGATTGTCCGCGTGTGGATCCCGTCGACGTCGACATCGGAGACCTCTGACGTGCACCCGCCAACCACGTACCGAACGCGGCGCTTGTGAACATTGGCCGATCGCAGATCAGCCAGGATGGCCACCCGATCGGTGAACTCCTCGAGTGTGTAGCTGTCCTGTTCGGGTACGCGGTCGGTGATGCCGAGCACTTTGAGGATCTCGGTAGCGGTCGCCCGATCGATGGGAAAGTTCGCCTTGAGGATCGGGTGCCACTGCTCGAGCCCGTCTACGTTGACCGCGTCGAGCGTCTTCACGTCGAGCAGGTCGAAGCGGACCTTGATGTTGATGTCCGGGCTGTGGCGCGCGGACAGGAAATACTGCTCGTCGCTCTCCTGGACGCCGGTCGGCGTCATGGCGGCGAAGGCCTCATCGGCACGGCCGAAGAAGTCGCCGAACGTGCGCCACTCCCAGCGCCAGTGGATCTCCGTGCTCATGCCGCCGCCGGCGCAGGAGTCTGAACCGGAGCCTCTGCAGGTGCCGGTTGCGATCGGCGGCGGAAGAACTTGCGGATCTCCTCGACGACGATGATCGTCGCCCCAGCGCCAATGCAGATCGCCCACTGGTCAAGTGTCAGATCGACCGTGTCCAGGAGACGCTGGAGCGGTTCGAACGACGCGGCCAGGAAGATCGTCAGTGCCGACAGCAGAGTCGTCTTGACCAACGTCGGGTTCTCCAGCAATTCGCTGCTGAACAGGGTGCGTTCGGCATTCGACGTCTCGAGTGAATAGAAGAGATGGAAGATCGAGAACGTGACCAGGCCCATCGTGTGGGCGACGGCCTCGCCATGGTTGTTGCCGGCCCAGACGATGACACCGAGCGTCCACGCGGCCATGTAAATGCCGACAGCCGCCAGCCACAAGAACAGGGTCCTCGGCAGGATCTGGCGGTCCTTGGGCCGAGGCGCCTCCTCCATCAGGCCTTCACGCGGCTTGCCGTAGCCGAGGCCGATGGCCTGGAAGATGTCGACCGTGAAGTTGATCCACAGCGTCTGCAACGGCAGGAACGGGACGCCGCCCAGGATGTTGAAGATGCTTGCGCCCAGGAACGTCCCGATGAACCCGAAGAGGCAGGTCATCTGGAAGCGGATGTAGCGCAGCAGGTTGTCGTACAGGGCACGGCCAAGTTCGACGGCCTTGACGATCGTGGCGAAGTTGTCGTCCGTCAGGATCATCACCGCGGCTTCCTTGGAGACCTCGGTGCCGGTGATGCCCATCGCCACGCCGATGTCGGCGCGCTTGAGTGCCGGCGCGTCGTTAACTCCGTCGCCGGTCATGGCGATGATGTGACCCTTGCGCCGAAGGATCTCGACCAGGTGAACCTTGTCCTCCGGAGCGACGCGAGCAATGACGCCGATGCCATCGATCTGGCGGTCGGCCTCTTCCTCTGACATCGCCGAAAACTCGGCCCCGGTGATCGCGCGGCCGGTGATTCCGAGTTGGCGAGCGATCGCCTCGGCGGTGATGGCGTGATCGCCCGTGATCATCCGCACCTGGATTCCCGCTGCATGAGCTCGCGCAATCGCGTCACGCGCCTCGAC
>DASQLS010000346.1:0-11348 GCA_035629915.1 Candidatus Limnocylindrales bacterium
GACGTGGTCGATGACCGACCGGTGCGGCCGATTCTCGCGGCGGCCTGCTTTGCGCTTGTCGCTGCCGGCCTGGATCCACCGATTCTCGATCCGTCCATGCCGTCGATTCAGGCGGCGATCAGATCTGAGCCGCAGATCCAGTCGCTGCTCCTCGTGACTGCGCTATGGAAGGCGGCCGTCCTCCTTGCCGGCGGCGTGATCGCCGACATCTTCCGCTCGAATCGGATGCTGACGCTGGGACTCATCGGCCTGGTCGTTGCTTCGGCCCTGGCGATCATTGTTCCCGACGGACCGGCCTTCCTTGCCAGCCGGCTGATGGCGACATTGAGCGTTGGCATCGTCATCCCGTTCGTTGTTGGCGCCGTCGGCTCGTCCTACAGCGGCATCAAGCGCGCCACGGCGATCGGCATCGCCTACGCGGCCCTGGCGGCCGGCAGCGCGCTGGCCGCGCCACTGGCCCTGCTCAACGGTGTCAACGGGCCGTTCACTGCGGCATTCGTCGTCTGTGGGGTCACGGCCGCGATCGCTGCGCTGGGTACGTGGCGTCTGCTTCCGCCTATGCCGCATGCGCCGCTCAGCCAGCGTCCGCTGATCCTGGCTACCGCGCTGTGGGCGTTCGGCGTGACGGCGATCGTGGCCGCGCTGATCAACTTTCGGATTGACGCGCTCGACGTCCTGGTCGCGGCCGTTGGTCTGGCCGCGATCGTGATCGCGACGCTGTCACTGCGCCGCAGAGGGTTCACCGGCATCTCGCGTATCGAGCTGCGTCCCGTGGCGATCGTGCTGGCCGTGGGCATCGTGCTCGGCTTTGCCCAGATAGTGCCGCTCATCAAGCTGCCCCAGTACTTCGTCGTGGTGCAGGGCCTGCCGCCGATCGTCGCTACTGCCGCGATCGCGCCGTTCGTTGTCGCGCTGCTCATCGCCGGGCCTGTTTCGGGCTGGCTGCTGCAGCGGGTTGGACCGCGGTTGCTCATCGGTGGCGGCGTGGCCGCCGTTGGCGCCGCCGACCTATTGCTCGCGGCGATCCTCTGGCCTGACACTAACTACGTCCTGTTCATCGTGCCGTTCGTGCTCATTGGCGCCGGCTTTGTGATCGCCACGGTCGTGCGGACATCGCTCATCTTCGCCAGCGTGCCGAAACAGCTGCCCGGCACAGCCGCCGCGCTCAACGAGGCATCGCTTGGGCTGGGCAGTCGGCTGGGCGTTGTGTTCTCGACGGCGATCGTCACCCAGGTGGCGCTACGAACCTATGCCGATGCGCTCGTCGGACAGCCCGCCGAGGAGATCGCTCGACGTCTCGAACCGCTGCGCGAGATCCTGTTCGCGCTCGGACTTCCGGAATTTCCCGAGCTGCTCGAGCTGATCGAATCTCAGGCGCGGGCCGACTACGTCGACGCTGCCCTAGCTGGGGCTCGGGTCGCGTTCATCGTGCCCGGCGTGCTGGCGATCATCACCGGGGTCGTGGCCTTCGTGGCGCTCGGCCGGCGCGGTCCAATGCGCACCGTCTGGGAGCACATGGACGAGCGCGTCGCGATACCCGATCCGGCGTCTACTGACTAGGGATCGAACCGTGGCTCGCGATGCACGACCTGGCCATCGATCAGGGTAGCCAGCGGCCTCGTCGCCCCAAGCACCGCCGGATCCGGTGAATCGGCCAAGCCTGCGACTTTGACAACCATCAAATCTGCCCGGTGACCAGCAAGCAGACGACCGAGATCCGTCTGGCCGGCCGAGATAGCAGGATCCAGGCACGCCGCTCGCAACGCGCGGGCAATATCAATTGCATGAGCGGCGCCGGTCTCCGTGTCGTGCGGTGAGAACGGGTCGCGCCGCGCCAGTGCCACGGCGATGCCCGGCCACGGGTCGAACGGTTCGACGGGCGCATCCGTTCCGAAGGCGATGACCGCGCCGCTCTCCGCCAGCGCGCGCAGCGGGAAGGTGTTCTCGCTTCGCTCGGCCCACGCCGCGCGTCCCTGGGCCGCGTCGCTGCGCAGATGAACGGGCTGCAGCGAAGCGGCAATGCCGAGCGCGCCGAACCGCGGCTGATCGGCGGGATCGACGAGTTGGGCATGCTCTATGCGCGGCATCAGCTCGTTCGTGCCGGGTGCGCGTCGGACGGAGATTCCAGCGAGGACCTCGAGCGCGCTGCGCACGGCCGCGTCGCCGATGGCGTGCACTTGGCCGACGATGCCCGCCTCCCCTGCTCTGCGCAACAGCTCGGCCAGCCTCTGAGCGTCGGTGACGACCATGCCGCGCACACCGCCGGTCGGCGGATTGACGTCCGCGTCGCTGTACGGCTCGAGCAACGCGGCGCTGCGCGAGCCGAGCGACCCGTCTGCGAAGAGCTTCAGCCAGCCCATGGTGAAGCGGCCGACCGATTGGCCGCTGGCCAGGCCGCGCTCGATAGCAGCGGAGAGCTCGGGCGCGCGGACAGAGGCGTGAACGCGAAGCGGCAACGAGTCCGCCTCGGCCAGAGCGCGGTAGAACAGCGGGCCACGCTTCATCTCAACGCCCGAGGTCAGCTCGCCCGGATCGTGGCATCCGGTCACGCCCAGGGCGGCGAGGCGCCCGGCGACCCGCCGCAGGCCGTAGACGAGGTCGGCGTGGACGGGATCGGGGATCACCCAATCGACGAGCGAGCTGCCGCCTTCGTGCAGGACACCGCTGGGTGCGCCCTCGGCGTCGCGGCGAACCAGCTCACCAGCGGCGCGGCCACGCTCGGCATCGATCTCTGCCAACCGGATCGCTGTCGGGCTGATCCAGCGCGAGTGGTGGTCGTGCGCGTACAACGCGACCGGGCGGCCGGGTGCGGCACGCTCGAGAACGTCCGCGTCCGGCCAGCCGCCGAGATGGTGGACCGACCAGCCGTGGCCCAGCAACCAGCCGTCCGAATCGCCTTTCTCCTCCCGTGCCAGGTGCTCGGCACGGATGGCGGCGAGCGTCGCCGGCAGGTCCAGCCCGGTCAGATCGATCTGGGTCTCGGCAAGGATCACGGTCATCAGGTGCAGGTGCGCGTCGGTGATGCCGGGCATGACGGCCAGGTCGTCGTCCAGCCGCCAGCGTTCGGTGCGCGGGCCGATCAGGTCCTCGAGATCCGACTCTCCCCCAACGGCGACAACGCGGTCGCCGGCGATGGCAATGCCTCCCTGCCAGCCGAGACCGGAGTCGCCGGCGAGCGTCGCCACTCGACCGACGATGACCAGGTCCGCGGCGCCGGTCACGCCCAAAGAAGCGCCGCGAGCGCGTCCCGATCGAGCCCCGCGGCGAGACCGAGTGCCAACGCAACACGCGTCTTGGGGCCGTCGCGACGCGACAAGAGCGCGCCAGCCTGCTGCCAAGTCGCACCGCCGCCGGGGAACGCGTAGTCCGGGGCGACCGAGCCGCCGGGGCAGCGCGTGGTCAAGGCCACGACCGTGCCGTCGGCGATCAGCTCCCGCGCGGCGTCGAGCAGCTCCGCCGACGTGTTGCCGCTCCCCGTTGCTGCCACGACCACGCCCCTCGGACGCTGAGGACGAAGCAGGTTCAGCAGCGTGCCATCGATGCCGATAACCGCTGTCACGAGATGGACGTCCTCGACCGCCTCCACCGGCACGAGCGGGAGTCGCATATGCGTGGGCGCCGGCTGATCGGCGTCGCGCTCCTGGAACGCGTCCATCGCCGTCGTGTGAGCCTTGACCGCGTTGGCGGCGGGGATCGTCAGGCCCCCCATCACCACCACGACGCCGGCGCCTGCCATCTCGACGTTCGTCGCGTGGCGCACCGCGTCGGCGAGATTGCGCGAGCCGTCGAAATCGGGCGACGAAGGAATGCGCATCGCGCCTGTGACCGCGACAGGTTTGTCTGAGCGCAGCAAAAGGTCGTAGGCGAATGCGGTCTCCTCGATCGTGTCCGTCCCTTGGACCACGACGGCACCGTCGATCTCGGGTCGCGCCAGCTGGGCATCGACCAGGCGCGCTATCTCGAGCAGCTGCGCAAAATGCAGGTGCGACGCCGGCACCAGGCCCCAATCTATCGGCTCGATATCGGCCAACCGACCCACCTCCGGGGCGCGCGCCAGAATCGCCGCCCCGTCGAGTGCAGGCCGGTTGCCGCCCGCCTGCGGATCATGCTGCATCGAGATCGTGCCGCCGGTGAACACGACGGCGACGCGGCTCACCGCGCTAGTCGGCTACTTCGGAGGAATCGGCTGGTCCAGGTCGACCCGGGATCACCGCTGAAGCGAGCGCCTCGTCGCCAAACTCGTGCTCGTGCCCGGCCCCACCGTGCGCTATCCGGATCGGCTGGGTGAGTGACCGCCCGGCGAGTGCAACCGGGTCGGCCGCGTCGATCAGCCCAGTGGGACCCGGCCTCTCGTGCGCTGGATTGGCGCGCCAGATCGATCCCACGGCGAGGATCAGGGCGACGATCGCCGAGGCCGCGACGACGAGCGACGTACCGACGACGTCGGCGATCGGGCCGACGATGATGATCGGCAGGAAGCTGGCGATGCTGACAAGCATGTTGAGCACGCCGAATACGCGGCCTCGGATCTGTTCCGGCAGCTCCTCCTGGAGCTGGACCTGTGCCGGAACGGCGACGAAGGCGTACGAGATTCCGGCAAAGAAGGCGACGACGATGACCAGCGACAGCAGCGAGATCTGCGGCCCGAGCGATAGGGTCGTGGTCAGTGGCTGGGCAATCGACAGCGCCAATAGCGAGACGCCCAAACCGATCAGGCCACCCTCGATGCCGCGCCGGCGAGTGAAGTGCTTGCCATACACGTTGAGGATCAGGATGCCCATCACCAGACCGACCCCGATCGGCAGCACGACGACCACGAAGTCTCGCTCCGACAGGCCGAGCACCTGCGTCGCGAAGCCCGGTCCGAGCACTCCCAGCACGCCGATCAACGACGCAGTCAGGGCGAGATAGGCGAGCGGCCAGAAGATCGTCTTGTGCTCCCGGATGAACCGCAGACCGTCGGCCAGCTGGCTGAACGTCGTGGCGACGGCGCTGCCCGCCTCCTCCAGCGCCTGACTCGGGTTATGGCCGCCGATGCGCGGGTTGTGGCTGGGCAGGAACCAGCACACCAACGCGCCCAGGAGGTAGCTCCCGGCGACAACTATCAGCAGCACCGATTGACCGGCGACGTTGACGACCAACGGACCGAGCAGCGCAAAGCCGAGGAAGAACGCCGCCTGCAGGGTGAAGATGTAGAGCGAGTTGGCCGATAACAGCTGTCTTCGGGCGACGACTACCGGAATCATCGCCGCTTCGGCCGGTCCGAAGAACGTCGTCAAAGTCGAGATGACGATCATCAGCAGGTAAACCAACGCGAGCTCGTTCTGGACGCCGAGCAGAGCGAGGAACAGCACGCCGCGCAGGGCGTTGGTTGCGACCAGGATGAGGCGCTGATCCTGGCGGTCGACGTATACGCCGGCCACGGCGCCGAAGAGCACCGCCGGGACCAGGTAGCTCAGGATGAGCAGGCTGACCGACGTGCTCGTGCCGGTCACGGCGAACACCTGGACGGTCAGCCCATAGAGAACCATGTTGCCGCCGACCTGGGTGACGACCTGTGCGAACCACAGCGCCAGGAAGCGCCGGTTGCGCAGAACGGCGATGGGCGACTCGGTGGCTGTCGTGGCGGCGGTCATGCCACTCCCCGTTCAACGAAGCCACGGAAGCGGCGTTCCAGCTCGCGTCGTTCAAGCAGCACGCGCCGCGCGCAGCCGTCGCACACGAGTCCGATGTCGGCGCCCAGCCTGACGACGACCCAGGTGTGCGATCCGCACGGGTGGCGTTTGGCAAGCGTCAGCCGATCGCCGAGTTGCAGCTCGAGCGGTCCTTCAGCGGCCATTCAGCAGGCGTTCATTCAGACGAGCGGCGGTGGCTGAGCGCGGTTACGCCGGGTGACAACGACGATCAACACAAGGGCGGCGACGAACACCAGTCCGGCCACCACGCCGACGGCAATCGCGCCAACCTGGCTGCCATTGTCGCCGGTCGCCGGCGCGGGCGCGGCACTCGGCCCGGATGATGCCGCCGGCGACGATCCCGGCGTCGTCGGCGAAGCGGCCGGATCCGGTGACGAAGCGGGCGTCGACGCGCCCGGGCTCGGCTGCTGTCCAGGCTGACCCTGCCAGTCGGCCGGTGTTGGTCCCGGCGCGCCCGGTTGCGGCCCAACCGGTGGCGGCACGTTCAGGCCGAGAGACCCGAACCAGGCGGCATTGAACGCGGCAACATCGGCGCCGGTGGCGGCCGTGAACGCGTCGTCGTCGGACACGCCCTCGGCGTAGCTGCCGACGAGCGCCCAGAGCGTTTCCTCGCCATACGTTCGAATGAAATAGTCGATGGCCGCGACACTCTCGCCGTATGCGAGGTAGAACTCGTCGCGAGACGACGGAAAGAGGCCGCGCAGGCCATCGAGCGGGATCAGCGTGCGACTGCTGACGGCGCCATTGACTGGCGCCTGCCAGTACGAGTTGTAGCCCTCAGACAGGTACACCGCGACACCCTCGTCGATCCAGCGCGGAACGCCGTGATAGGGGTTCGCGGTCGCCTCGTTCATGACGAGGTGTGTGAGCTCGTGCGCCACGAGCGTGGCAGTGGTGCCGGTGGCGGGGTTCTCGTTCGGTCCGATGTTGACGAACATCGTGTCGATCGAGGAATGAGCCTGGCCGGCGACGTTCTCGCGATTCGGCGAGATGGCGCTGCGCATGTCCTCTTCCGTGGCATAGATGAACAGGTCGACGGGGTTGGGCAGCTGCGTGCCAAGCAGTGACGAGGCGCGGTCGATCGCGTCGTTGGCGACCTGGGCCGCGGCCTGGGCGAAGGCATCGGTTCCTTCATACCAGTGGACGCTAACCAGGTCCTGGTCGAACGTGCGCCACGCGAAGCGGTCATCGGTCACCACCGCCTCGCCGACGGGCCCGAGCGTCGTGCTCCCGTCCGCGGCACGGACCTTGAACTGGTAGTTGAAGCTGGTATTGGGCGCGCTCTGCCCGTCGGCGAGGCACGCACACAGCGCGGACGTGGCGACGTCGATCGGGGCAATTGCCTGCCACGTGTCCGGCGCGCTCCCGGGAGCGGCAGCGACGATGACGCCGGTCTCCTCGCCGTCGAGCCTGACGACGACATCGACCGAGGCAATGTCGTCGCCGGTGATCGTCGAGCTGAAGCTCAACGGCTGGCCGAGCGTGGCGCTGACGCTCGGCTGGCCATAGGTTGGATCCGCGCCGAGCACTATGGCGGGTAGCGCCGCGCCAAAGGCGGCCGCCAGCACGCCGGCAAGCATCAACACGGATGCGGTGCGGCGGATGAGCGTCATCGGCCGGTCCCCGGGGCCCACGCCATGCCCGCGTAGCGGATGAAGCCGACGCCAGAATCGAGCGCGCCGAGAAGGCCCAGTCGACTCAGCGCCCACGACTCGTTGTACTCGACCGGCACGATGGGCGCATCGACCTCGAGGATGTCCTGGGCCTGCGCGTAAAGCCGTGCCTGCTCTGCCGGATCGGCAGTGGCCGCCGCCTCGTCGATCAGCGCGTCGTAGTCGGGGTTGCTCCAGTTGCCGGAGTTGCTGCTGCTGCCGGTCTCGAGTAACAGGCCGAGGAAGTCGTGTGCGTGGGGATAGTCGGCGCTCCAGGAAAGAGTCCAGATCTGGGGCGCGCCCGGCTCATCGAGAAAGTCGGTATACGTCTCGAAGTCGTAGCCCTCGACGGTCACGTCGACGCCGAGGTTTTGCTCCAGCTCCTGCGCCACGACCGACTCGTAGCCAACTCCGTACGTCCCGATGACCACCGGCGGAAAGCCTTCGCCGCCCTCGAACCCGGCGCCGGCCAGCAGCGCACGCGCCGCCTCGGGGTCATATGCCGGCTGGTGATCCTCTTCGTCGCGACCGGGAATACCCGGAGGGACGAGCGACGTGGCCGAGGTGCTCTCGGCGAGGCTGCTGAGCCGCTTCCAGTCGACCGCCTGGGCGAAGGCGAGTCGTACGTCGGGGTTGTCGAACGGGGCCGATGCCGTATTGAAGCCGTAGTAGCTGACGCTGAACCCCTCTGTGCGCCGCAGCTGCGGCCCGAGGGTGGCGTCGTAGGCGATCCACGAAGCGTCTCCGGCGCCGATGCCGACGTAGTCGATCTCGTTCGATGCGAACAGGTCAATGCCGTTGGCGCCGCCGAAGTCGGTCACCAGCTCGATCTGGTCGAGCGCGGGCAGGCCGGCCCAGTAATTCGAATTGCCGCTCAGCGCGATGACCTCCGGCGACCGGATCGAGGGAACGTAAGCGCCCGAGACGACGGTCGGCGGGTTGGACTCGATCTGGCCGACCATCGACGGAGGAACCACTCCCAGAGTTGGTGAGGCTGTCACGGCCAGGAAATAGGTCGCCGGCCGGCGAAGGTCGACGATCACCCTGTCGCCTTCGGCGCGCAGGCCGACGTCTTCCCGGGCTCCCGTTCCTGCCCGGTATGCCGCGGCGCCCGAGATGTCGTCGAGCAGACTGGCCAGTGGGCTCGGTTGGGCCGGGTCGATAAGCCGAAGCCAGCTGTCGACAACGTGCTGCGCCGTTATCTCGCTGCCGTCGCTGTACCGGATGCCGGGGCGGAGCTGGAACGTGAGCTGGCGGCCGTCCTCTGACGCGACCCAGCTCGATGCAAGCGCCGGCTGGACGTTGCTGTCCGGATCGAACGTCGTCAGGCCTTCGTAGACCTGGGCGTGAACACTGGCCGTGCCCGCGTCACCGGCGCGTGCGGGGTCCCATGTGAACGGTTCGGCAGAGGCGATCCGAGCGTCGACGGTACCGCCCTGTCCGGGCGTGACCGCGCATGCGGCGCTGACCAGCACGAGCGTCGCAACCATGCACGATCCGATCCAGCGAAGTCGCGCTGGCCGGACGACGGCGCGCGTCGATAAGCGGCTATGAAAGGGGAAGTGCTCGGACACCGGCGGAGAGTCTATCGGTTCAGGCTGTTCGCTTCGGCCGGGCAGTCTCAGGGCGATTCGTCCGAACCGGGTGTACGCTGACGCATACCAACGGCTTTGGCCAGCCCGTCACCCTGGAGGGGGCCGTGACAGCAGAAATAGAACACGAACTACGTTCCACGTCGGACACACTGCTGGCGACCCTCGAGCAGCTCGAGCAGCTCGAGACCGAGAAGCGGACGCTTCCGCCGGACAGTGAGCGGTTCCAGAAGCTGGCGCGCGAGATCGAACGGCTCGCGGCTGTCGTCTTCGCCGAGAGCCACGACCAGCAGCAGCTTGGTAAGCGCAGCCAGGAGCTGAGCCAGCGCCAGGGTGTGGCGCTGGGCGCGATCGACGATATGACACCGACGCGCGATGTGTCAGTGATCCTGGGTGAGTGGCGCGCCGCTGAGCGAGCTTTCTCGACGGCCGAACAAGACACCTCTGAGCGCGCTCAGGCCGCCGCCGACATCAAGCGCCTCCGCGAGGAGTACCAGCGCGCCTATTCGGCCCAGTCGGGACCCAAGTCAACCAAAGGCTGATCTCAGGCTCGGGATGAACGCCGCCTAAGGGTGGTTGCCGCTGTTCTCAGTCACGTACAGGGTCCCGCTGATCGCGTCTGCCGGGTTGTAACTCGCGACCCAGATGTCGTACCTGCCGCTTGACGGCACGTTGAAGTCGACCGTTGGGTTGGTTGTCCCGAACGAGTCATCGACGCACGAGTAGGTGCCGGCCGGGCTGTTGACGATCATCGTCGTGTCGCCAGCGCCAATGAAGTAGAAGCGAAGCAGGGTGAAGTCCCCGGACGTGAAGTTGACGCTGAACGTTGGCGCCGCGGTCGTGTAGCCGTAGCAGCCGCCGCCCAGATAGCTGGCACTGGCCTCTCCGCCGGAAGTGACACCGACGGTGAACGGGTCAGGCACGAAACCGGAAGTCAGCGCTGTCGAGCCGTACACCCCCGGCAGCGAGAAATTCAGGGTCGGTGCCGGAGTTGCGGCCGTGCTGGCCGTCGCCGTCGGCTCAGTCGATGCGGTGGCGGTCGGTGCCGATGTTGCAGTCGCCGTCGCCTGGTCGGTCGGCGCCTGGGTGGGATTGCGTGAAGGCCGCGGCTTCCTGGTCGGCTCAACGGTTGCTCCACTCAAGGCCGTTGGAATCCCGGTCGGCGGGAGAGTTGCGCCGGATGGAAGCGGCACGCTGCCGCTCGCCAGCGGGCCGATGCTCACGCAGGCGACCGTCGCCAAACCCACGACAGAGAAAGTCATCGCTCGACCCAAGGCGACGGTTTTCATGTGCTTCGGTCCCCTCCGAACGGCCCGCGTCAGCGCGCCAAGTCTGCGGAGCATACGACGGGGGCATCCAAGAAGGGTCGATCAGCCCTCGATGCGTATTCTTGATCGTGGAGGAAATGACCAATGAGCGCCATTGATCGGGACGAGCTGCGAGCACGGCTGACGCCCATTCAGTACTCGGTAACCCAGGATGCCGCCACCGAGCGGCCGTTCACCGGTGTCTACGTCGA
Source organism: Candidatus Limnocylindrales bacterium (assembly GCA_035629915.1). Lineage (GTDB taxonomy): Bacteria > Chloroflexota > Limnocylindria > Limnocylindrales > CSP1-4 > JALYGJ01. Next base: position 10,460 of record DASQLS010000346.1, read on the forward strand.
CAACCACGCTGACGGCATCTACCGCTGCGTGGTGTGTCGCGCGCCCTTGTTCGACTCGGGAACGAAGTTCGAATCGGGCTCGGGTTGGCCTTCCTTCTACGACGTCGCCGAGCAGGGCCGCGTCGAGAAGAAGCGCGATTTCTCGCACGGCATGGTCCGTGAGGAGGTCGTGTGCGCCAACTGCGGCGCACACCTGGGTCACATCTTCCCCGACGGCCCAAACCCGACCGGGCTGCGCTACTGCATCAACTCGGCGTCGCTCGACTTCGAGGAGCGCGGCTCGTCTGCGGCAGAGGGCGCCGATGCTCCCGAGGGTCAGCCTTCCGGCGGAGCGTAAAAGGCGGTGGTGTTGGCGACGGCCTTGTCCGCCGCCTCGGGATCAGCACCGGCAGCAATATTCGCCGCGCCCCATGCCGAGCTGCTGAGGGTCGCGAACTCTCGTCCTTCCGGCGCCTCCTGCCACGCAATGGGGTCTTCGAGCTTTCCACCACGGAGGTGGAGGCTGAGGCCGAGCAGCCCCATGTCCCAACCCACACCGACCGCACCCGGGCCGTACTCGGCCCAGCGATCGTCTGGCACGATCGCGGTGTGATCGAGTTCGAACACCGTCGCGTCGTCGCCGGCCGGTGAGAGGCGGACCTCGAGCTCGGACACATCTTCGGGATTGGCCGCCTCGCCGTACACCCACGTGACGCGCAACCGATTAGGCCGCTCGCAGGCCACGATCTTTCCACCGGCATTGCCCTCGAACTGGTACGTGCCGCCAAGGCGGTAATCGCCGCTGATGGGCAGGAACCAGCGGCCAATCCGCTCTGGATTCGTCAACGCGTCCCAGACGTCGTCGATCGGCGCGTCGTAGGTGCGGCGCAGAATGATGGAGCGGCCCTCC
>DASQLS010000347.1:0-4490 GCA_035629915.1 Candidatus Limnocylindrales bacterium
GGCTACTGTGCGGGGCGATAAAACGCGCCCAGCCGCCGCACGGCTTCCGCGTTGGGCGGGGCCCTGCGCGCGGGACGGGCGACCGGGCGCGCTGAAGGATTTCAACCGCCCGGGGACGACAGCGGCGTGTCAGTGCCTGCCCGGGTGGCTTGCGCTTGTCTCGTATCGAGCGCCTTGTAACGCTCCGGTCACATGCCGAGTTCGGCTGATGCCAGCGCTGTGCCTTCAACCCCTTCTATGTCGCTGGTCGCGCCGACGGACCGCGCGGTTCTAAATGGCGCTGGTGATCAGGAGCAGTCCGAGCGCGATCAGCCAGAACGACCACGCGATGTATGCGATCGGGACAACGGTCCCCGCCAGGGCCCAGCCGTTGCGCTCGTTGGGCCCTACGAACTCGAGCGTGCCAATCAGGAGCGCCACGCCAATCGGGAGGCCGAGCAGGCCAAGCCACTGAGGTATGACCGATGTCGACAGGATCGACGCAGAGACGAGCAACGTCCAAGCTCCGGTCAGCAGGTAGCCGAGATGCTCACCGACGCCGACTCCAAGGAGTCGATGAAGAGTGGCAAACACGACGCGGATGGTCTCTCGCTCGGCGTCACCCTCTTGCCCCTCGGGCGCGGCGACGTAGCGGCGAGCCAACTCGGGCACGGCGTACGGCCAGCGGACCAGCCCCCCAGCTTGTGCAACGGCAGCGGACACACCGACAACGATCGACATCGCCGTTAGTGCCGGCGATGCTCCGAGCACGATCGCCAGCAGGACAGCGAGCGGGAGCATGGCCAGCGCGCTCAACAGCAGCGCCTCCCAGCGGAGTAACAGCCCCGCTCCACCGGCCGCGAAGCGACGCAGGATCTCATCGGGCTCCTTTCGCAGAATGCCCGGGTACTCAAAGGCGCGACCGAGCTCGAAAAAGGCAAGGTTGAACGTGATTGGCACTGCGATCAGGAGAACCGCCGTGGCGAGTTCCAGCGTCATCGGACGCTCATGCTCGAGGCCGGTCGCGAGCTATGCCGTCGAGGATCAGATCAAGCCCGTACTGAAACTCGTCTCCGTAGTCATAGTCGGGGTTCGTGGCGTGGTCGGTAATGAACGCGACGAGATTTGGGTACTCGTCCACGGGAAAAGGCGTGAGCATGCGCCGCGCGGTCTCCTGGACGTCCTGGCTGCCGGCGCCGAACGGCAGATTCATCTGCGTCTGGGCAAAGCCATACGTGTAGCTGTCCAAGACTGAGTACGCGTGGGCAGCCATCGTCATGTCAAACCCTCCGGCCAGAAGGCAGCCAATCACGGCGTCGTGATGCCGCAGATTGGAAGGACCCGGATGGCGCCGCGATTCCATGACACCGACCGCCCAGTGGTGGCGTGACAGGACCTCTCGCACCGAGACGGCTCGTTTGCGCATCTCGATCCGCCAATCGGCTCCGGCAACAGGCAGTTCGATCTCGCTGAAGACAAGGTCGACCATCGCGTCGATCAGGTCGCTCTTGTTGGCCACGTGGCGATACAGGGCCATGGCTTCGACCCCGAGTGCCTGACCAAGCCCACGCATGGTGAGCGTAGCCAGGCCCCCTTCGTCGGCCATCTCCATGGCAGTTCGAAGAACGCGATCCCGGCTCAAAGGAATGCGGGACTCAGGTCTTGGATCGGTTGATGCCATGTGTCCTCTGCGTTTGTTGGTGCTTGACAGTTTACATCGTACACACTAGTTTACGTCGTACGCTTACAAGGTAAACACAGCCACGTGTAGAGGGACCCATGAAGGCAATCGTTCAAGATCACTATGGATCATCAGAGAGACTGGCTCTCCGGGAAGTCAGGAAGCCCGAGATCGGCGCCAGCGAGGTCCTCATTCAGGTAAGGGCGGCTGGGGTAAACCCAGCCGACTGGGCGATCATGAGCGGCCTGCCGTACATCGCCCGTCCGATCTATGGCATGAGAAAGCCCAAGGTCTCGGTCCGCGGGACTGATGTCGCCGGCGTCGTGGAGACCGTGGGTTCGGGCGTGACGAGATTCAAGCCGGGCGACGAAGTCTTCGGCTCCGGCCATGGCTCGTTCGCCGACTACGCAGCCGGCTCCGAGGACGAGCTGGCGTTGAAGCCCACGAACCTGACTTTTGAGCAGGCCGCAGCAGTCCCAATGGCCAGCCTCGTTGCCCTGCAGGCACTCCGCAAGGGAAATGTTCGCGCCGGGCAGAAGGTGCTGATCAACGGCGCCTCAGGCGGCATCGGCACCTTCGCAGTCCAGATCGCCAAGTCGCTCGGTGCCCACGTCACGGGCGTAAGCAGTACTCGCAACATGGACCTCGTTCGATCCCTTGGCGCCGACGAGGTCATCGACTACACGCAGCACGACTTCACCCAGAACGGCGTGCTGTACGACTTCATCCTGGACAACGTCAGCAACCACTCGCTGGCGCAGCTGCGCCACTCGCTCACCCCAGCCGGAACGCTCGTGCCGAACGGCGGACGGTTTGATCATCGTTGGCTGGCCAGCGGTGGCCGGATCATCTACGGGATGCTTCTCTTCCGGTTCGGCAACCAGAAGCTTGGCAACTTCCTTGTCTCGATGAAGCAAGACGACCTGCTCGTCGTGAAAGAGCTCATTGAGACGGGCAAGGTCATGCCCGTAATCGACCGCACCTATCGCTTGGACGAGACGTCACAGGCAATCGCTCATGTGGGTGGTGGACACGCGCGCGGAGGAGGGCGCACTCGCGGGAAGGTTGCAATTACGTTCGCCCAGAGACCGAGTCCGGCCACGGTACATGTCGCGATTGGCGGGTCTCCTGCGTCGGCGTGACGCAGGCCCACCTCCCACGGCCCGACAAGTAGTCGTCGCCGAGTCGAACATAGAAGGGATGCACACGTGTCAAAGTCAACAGTCACCAGAACATTCTTCGGAAGCCTGATTGCGATCATCGCTGGCAGCGTGCTGGCAGCCATCGCCGTCGCCATCGCGATTACGAGCGGCGTGTTCGTGATAGAGGGGTCAACCGTTGTTGAGGTGCGGCCGAGCCTGCTCGCATTTGCCCTGGTCGTCATTGGAGTGGTCGGCGCCGTCGCGATCATCGGTGGAGTGATAGGCAATCTTGTGGCCTGGATAGGTGCTCTGCTCAACACAGCGCAACTGGAAAGCAAGACCTGGTTCCTTGTTCTCCTGCTGTTGGGCATCTTCAACATCGGGTTCATAGCGATGATTGCCTACGTCGTCGCCGGTCCGGACGGCAACAGGACCGCAACTCCGTTCGTCCCGTCGCCAACGACTGCCTGACCACGCCATGGAAAAGCAGCATCCGGTGCCCGAGACGGGCTCTATGAGTGGCAAGACAGTCCTTGTCACCGGGGGAACCAGCGGACTCGGTAAGGCAGCAGCAACCGCCCTTGCGTCGATGGGTGCGAGAGTCGGGATAACCGGCCGCGATAGGTCGCGCGCCGAAATGGCCGCCGCCGACATCGTCAAGGACTCCAACAGCCACGCCGTTGATGTCTTCGTCGCCGACATGTCGTCCCAGACAGAAGTACGCAGACTGGCCGGCGAGGTTCTGGCGGCCTATCCGCGCCTGGATGTCCTACTCAACAATGTCGGGGGTTTCTGGGCGCATCGCCATGTAACAGCTGACGGGCTGGAACATACCTTCGCCCTCAATCACCTCGCCCCGTTCCTTCTAACCGATCTTCTACTCGAGCGGCTCATGTCGAGCGCGCCAGCGAGGATCGTCACCGTGTCGTCCGGCGCCCAATCCATGGGCCGCATCGACTTTGACGACTTGATGGGCGAGAGAAAGTACTCAGGTCAGAACGCCTACAACCAATCCAAGCTGGCGAACGTGATGTTCACCTACGAGCTGGCGCGGAGGTTGAAGGGGTCCGGAGTCACAGCAACATCGCTCCATCCGGGGATGACCAGCACTCGGTTCGGCGTCGAGGATACGGCTCGAGGATGGGGGCCGCTCATCGCCGTCATGCGCCTGTTCATGAAGAGTCCGAAGCAGGGTGCGGACACGTCCGTGTATCTATCCAGCTCGCCCGAGGTCGAAGGCGCCAGCGGTCAGTACTACGCCGGCCGAAAGGCCAAGACCTCGAATCCAACCTCATACGACACCGCAACCGTGGCCCGCCTCTGGCAGGTCAGCGCAGACCTGGTGGTCAAGTCGGCCATTTCCACGTAGGTCACAACCGCTGTTCTTACAGACCCGAACAGATTGGCCCTCGGTCGTCCAGACCGAGGGCTTCAAGCGGAGCCTGGGGGCGTGCTACTCCCGAATGAGTTCTCCGTCGGCGCCGATGACGAACCAGTTGTCGCCAAGGCCCTGACCGTTTACGTCGCCGGGCGCGGAATCGTCGGCAAAGTAGTACAGCGGGTAGATGCCGAATACGACCTGATCGCCGGCATCGTCCGTGCGCGAGGCGGTCGTGAACTCGGTCTCGTCGAGGCCTTCGCCGACGACGATGTCCTCGCCACCAACGAGCGGCGGCCATGCGGTTGCA
>DASQLS010000348.1:0-8391 GCA_035629915.1 Candidatus Limnocylindrales bacterium
GCGTAGCCCACGACGCGCCCGTCTTCTTCGGCCACCAACCACGGCGTCCGGTCGAGCACCTTGCTCATTCGCGTCGCCATCTCGGCCGCGTCGGGCGCGACGATCTCGAACGAGACGTGCGAGTCATCGACCGCCGGCCGATAGATCTCGGCCACGCGCGCGGCGTCACGGACCGGGTCGGCGAGCCGGATCGTCACCGGGCGCCGCGCATCAGGGAAGGGGCGTTTCTACGCCGCGCTCCGGGGCGATGACCGCGACCGCCAGGCCAAGCTTTGACAGCTCAGATCGGAGCGCGTCGGGTGTGCCGGCCAGGACGGGGAAAGTGCCGTAGTGGATGGGCACCAGCGCGCGCACGCCGAGCAGCTGGGCCGCGCGCGCAGCTCCCGCCGGGCCCATCGTGTAGTGGCCGCCGATCGGCAGGAAGGCCACGTCCGGACGATGCAGGTCACGGATCAGGGCCATGTCGCCGAACACGTCGGTGTCGCCGGCGAAGTACACGCGTCGTCCGTCCTCGAGCTCGATCACGAAGCCGACCGGCTCACCGAGATACAGCGGTCCGTCGCCGGCGGCCGACCAGTCGCCCGCCGAGTGGTGGGCCTCAACCATGGTCACGCTCAGGCCGGCGGCCGAGACCGTGCCGCCCTTGTTCATGCCCATGATCTCGACTCCGGCGCCGTCGAGTCGGTCCTCCAGCCAGAGCGAAAGCTCGTGCACGCACGGCCATGCCGGCCGGGTTCGACGCGCGATCTGGATCGAGTCGGCATCAGCAACCTGGCGTGGACCTGCCCCCAGGTGATCGTGGTGTCCGTGCGAGACGAGCATCACGTCGCACTCGCTGACAGACGCTTCCGATCGCGGCGACGTGGGATTGCCGAACCATGGATCGAACAGCACGACCTTGCCGCCCGGCGTTTGCATCAGCACGCAGGAGTGCCCGTACCAGGTGAACGAACCAGCCATCTACATCGCCTCCCGGAAGGTCGACCTATGCTCAGCGCAGTGTCTCAATTCTGGCGCTCAGCCTATCGCGTGCAGTACCGCCTGCTGGCCCTGCTCGACCCTTTGATTCGCTCCGCCTGGAACACGTTCGGGATCGGCAACGTGGTCGAGCTTCGGGTGCCCAACCGCAAGGGCAACATGCGCAGCCGGCTGGTGGGGATCCTCCTGACCGACGGTCGGTCGTACCTGGGGCATCCGAATGGAGACGTCGGCTGGACGCGCGACCTCGACGCCGCCGGCGGTGGCGTGATCAAGTGGCCCAACGGCATGGAGTGGCAATTCAGCGCCCGGCGGCTCTCCCCGGGTGCTGAACGCGAACGTGCGATCCGGGCTACCAACCAGCATCCGTTTCCGGGCAACCTCATGTACCGTCTCGGGCGTCGCCACATCCGCGCCGTGGGTGTGTTCTTTCGTCTCGAGGACCCGGCATGAAGCTGCTCCAGCGCGTCGTCGGCCCGATCGCCACCAACCTGTACGTGCTCGGTGACGAGGCGAGCGGTGAAGCGATCGCGATCGACACCGCCACGCCCTGCGTCGAGTGGCTGACGACGACATTGGCGGAACGCGGCTGGACGCTGAAGCTCATCGTCAGCACGCATTGGCACTGGGATCACATCGGCGACAACGCAGCAGCGATGGATGCCACGGGCGCTCAGCTTGCCGCGCACACGCTCGATCACGCGCTGATCGAGAACCCGCCGCCCACGGCGCCGTTTCCGATCCCACCCAGTGTCGCGGCCGTCGATCTGGCCGAGGGATCACGGATCCGGTTCGGCGCGATGGACATCGAGGTGCTCCACACGCCCGGCCACACGGCGGGATCGGTATGCCTGCTCGTCGCCGACGAACGGCTGCTGCTCACCGGTGACACTCTCTTTGCCGGCAGCTGGGGACGGACGGACTTGCCCGGCGGCAGCGCCGATCAGATGGTCGAGTCGCTTACCCGATTAGGTGGGCTCGAGCCAGACCTGCGTGTTCTGCCAGGCCACGGCAACAAGAGCACGGTCGAGATCGAGAAGCGCTGGCTCGACCAGGTGGCCCGAGCCGGGATGCTTCCGCTCTAGAGGTCCGCCAACAGCTTGATGGCGAGCGCCTTGGCGGCCGCGTCCATCTCGGCCTGATCGCCATCGCGAGCGAGATCGATCGTGACCGCCAGACCTTCGTCCCAGGCGAGCACGGTTGACCCCGGGACGCCCTCGACCGAGTTCTCCCTTATGAATGCTGATCGGCCGACGCCGGCCAGCGGGGTCGTGGCGCCGATGATTTGGGCAAGGCTGTTGAACCGTTCCTGATCCATCGACTCGACCTGCGCCTCGACATTCGTGTCTGCGTCGCCGGCCACGGTGAAGTAGCAATAGACGCCGTCGCTGCCGGCGACGTCACCGTATTCGGGCTCGCTGACGCCGTCGGCGAGCGCGGCCAGCAGAAGCGGCTCGCTCATCGCCAGGCACACGTCCTGGGCAGCGGTCGGCGCACCACCGACCGGCGTAGCGGTTGCCGCAACAGGGGTAGCGGTCACCGCGGCGCCACCACCACCGCAACCGACGAGGGCAAGCGCCACCAGGGCGAGCGCGGCGAGCCGCGTGACGGACTTGAAGCTCATATTCATGTCGGGCACTCTAGGCGCGCGCACTCTCGGATGGCACACCTGCGCACACGCCTTTGTCCGCGTTCAGCTCGCGTCGGGTCCGTATTTGATGCGCATGTGGTTGCGCACCGACTTGTGAATCGTCTTCCACTTCCTGCGCTCAGTGGCCCGCAGTAGCGCATCCTGACGACGTGCCTGCACGGCCGCCTCGCGACCCAGCTTGCGCTGACTCTCGAGGCGCGCGAGCGGCAGGCGTCCATCGGCAATCGCCGCCAGAACCGCGCAGCCCGGCTCGCCTTCGTGAGCGCAGTCGGTGAAGCGGCACTCGGCGGCGAAAGCGTCGACATCGGCGAACGCGTCCGCCAGTCCATCGTCGGCGTCCCACATTCCGACCGAGCGCATGCCGGGACTGTCGATCAGCAGGGCGCCCGAATCGGTCACCAGCAGCTCACGAACAGTGGTCGTGTGACGGCCGCGCTGGTCGCCCTCGCGCACCTCGCCCGTCGCCTGGCGCTCCCAGCCCAGGAGCGCATTCACGATCGTTGATTTGCCGACTCCGGACGATCCGATCAGGGCCACCGTCTTGCCCTGTTCGAGCAGCGGCCTGAGCGAATCCAGGCCGACTCCCTCGCGGGCCGACAGAACCCGCACCGGCACGCCCGGCGCAACCCCGTTTACCTCGGCGACGCGCTCGGCGACGTCCTCGCACAGGTCCGCCTTGTTGAGCACGATCACCGGCTCTGCGCCGCTCGACCAGGCCAGCGTGACGTAGCGCTCCAGGCGGCGAAGGTTGAAGTCGTGATCGAGGCCCGTGACCAGCAGCACAAGATCAACATTGGCGGCCACGACCTGCGCGCCGGCGGTGTCGCCGCGGCCCGGTCGCACGAACTGGCTGCTCCGCGGCAGCACGGCATGGATGACCGCATTCTCCGCAGCGAGATCGCCCAACACGACCCAGTCGCCGACCGCCGGAAAATCCTCGGCCAACGCCGCTTCGTGCCGGAAGCGGCCGGTGACCTTGGCATTGACGTCGCCCTCGGCCGTGCCCACGAGATAGCTGCCGCGATGCTCGACCAGGACGCGGCCGGGTTGCGTGCCATCCGGGGCACTAGCCTCGAACAGCTTCGCAACCCGGCTGTCCCAGCCGTATTTCTCTACGGCCATCAGGCCTCCGGATCGTCGAAGGGCCGGCGCCAGGCCGTCGAGCGCTCGAACGTCACGAAGCCGATCTTCTCGTACAGGCCCAAGGCGCCTGTCGGGTTGTCGGCATCGACGCCGAGCACGCCCTCGTCGAGCCCGCGCTCCTTGAGCAGGACCAACGAGCGGGCTATGAGCGCGCGGGCGAGCCCGCGGCGGCGCCACGCCCGGCGGGTGAAGACGCTGTGCAGCCAACCACGGTTGATGCCCAGTGCCTCGTTCTCGAAGGGATGGATGGCGTTGATCACGCCACCGGCGACCTCGTCGCCGTCATATGCGACGACCCAAAGAGTCGGATCGAACGTCGGCTGATCGATCCAGCGCTGCAGGTTCTCGTCGGAGCCATCGAAGCCACCCCAATGGTCCATGAACGCCTCGACGTCCGCGTCCCAGACCTGCCTGATCATGTCCATCGTCACCGGCCTCACCTCGATGCCTTCGGGCAATGGAACATCGGGAATCGGCTCAGCCAGCTGGCGGTTCATCTCGAAGAACCAGCGAATCTCGTTGAAGCCCGCGGAGCGCATCAATGCGTTTGCTCCGTCCTGTCGGTCGTTCGTCCAGCTGCCGATCGCCCGCTGGCGGTCGGTCTGGTGCGTCGCGGCGAGCTCGCGCGACAGACGAATGTTCTCGGCCAGCAACGCCGTGCCGATCCCGTGCCGGCGCCACTCGGGCATCACCGCGCCATCGCAGCGATGCTCGCGGAAGGTTCCGTCGGTGGTGTCGACCCAGCCGCGCTCGGCCATGGCGATCGGCTCGCCGTTGATCTCAGCGATCGTGACATCACGGGTCGGATCGAAACGCTCGCTTGGAGTGCGGTAGCGGGCGATTGCCTCTTCGACGGTGTCCCGCTCGGGAACGCCATCGAACTCATATTCGCTGTTGACGATCTTGACGATCGCGGGCACGTCGCTCTCGCCGGCGTAGGGCCGCATCGAGAAGCCCTCGGGCAGGTCGTGCTTGGTGTCGGTCGGATAGTCGACCGTGGGAAGTTCGAACATTTCCTGTTACCCCACTCTCTTGAGCTTGCCGGTCCGCTTGGCGTATCGCTCGGCTCGGCCGAAGACATAGATGCCCAACGGGATGAATACGACGGCCATCACCGCCAGGGGCAGAAGCAGCCCGCCCATCTCGGTGATTGGCACGCCGTCGATGAGTGCTCGACGGACGCCCTCGAGGATGTAGGTGACAGGCGAGAACGCCGCGATCACCTGCATCCACTGCGGCAGGATGGTGACGCTGTAGTAAACCCCGCTGACCAGCAGCAGCAGGGATTGGATGACGAAGACCATCTGATCGCCGCGCTCGACCCAGATCAAGGGCAGCGTGGCAGCCATCATGCCGATGCCGATGATCGACAGCGAGCCGATGAGCATGATCACCACGGCTGCGCCGATGTCGGCCTGCGACAGATCGATGCCGAAGAAGAGCACCAGCGCCAGCAGCACCACGACGGTGTGGATGAAGCCCCACATGACGGCGAATATGGTCGCGCCAAAGAGCTGCGACGCGCGCCGAACGGGCGCCATCATGGTGTATTCGAGCGTGCCTTCCCAGCGTTCCCAGCTGATCTGCTCGGCGATGACCGAGAACACCACCGAAAGGTAGTTCCAGAAGGTCGCGCCGATCATCAGCGTCAGGAGCAGCTCCGGGCTGCCCTGGCCCACGCCGATCAGGGTCACCGCAAGCGCGCCCGCGACCGAGTAGACCATGAAGGCCACTTCCCAGCCCCAGTAGCGCTTGGTCAGGTTGAAGTTGCGTTCGACGAAGGCGTAGCTCGCCCTCAGCTCTCGCGTCAGAACAGTCATCGTCTGGATCTCCGGTGAGTTGCTGGCTCGCCCCCTAACGGGAGCGAGCCAGTTCAGGTATCGGGTCGGAAGCCATACGGCTGCCGATCCTTACGATCGATCGACCGACCGCCCGCCGGATGCGGCGCGGGGGACGTCCGTGGGCCGCCAGCCGGCGACGACGAACGTCCTCACGTGCCTCACGCCGACGCTGGCGGTCAATCTCGTCCTGGTAGGGATGAATCAACATTCGAGTTGCCTCTTTCATTTCGTTCAGTTGGTGTGTCGCTGTTCGGTATTGGTGGTCGGCCCATGGCCGACGGTGTTTGTTTGTCGCTGCGTCATTCGTCGTCCTCCTCTTCTACGTCGTCATCAAGCGAACGACCGGTGTATGTCATGAACACGTCGTGGAGGGTGGCCGGGCCGTCGCCTGCCGGCTGGACCGAAGCCTTCAGCTCGTCCACGGTCCCCTCGGCAACCAGCCTGCCCTCGTTGAGCAGCCCGATTCGCGAGGTGAGCCGCTCGGCCTCGTCGAGGTCGTGGGTGGTCAGGACGATGGTTGCGTCGTGACCGTCACGGATCTCCTCGATGAAGGTCTGGACCTCGAGCTTCGAACGCGGGTCGAGCCCTGTCGTGGGCTCGTCCAGCAGCAACAGCACGGGGCTCGTCAGGAAGGCCCTGGCGATGGCCACTTTCTGCTGCATGCCGCGGCTCATCTGCTCGAGCGGCCGGCCGAGGCGTGACTCCGAGATACCGAGCCTGCCCAGGAGGCGGACGATCTCTCGTCGCGCATATCCGGCATCGAGCCCGTAGAGCCGCGCGGCGTACATCAGGTTCTCGGCCGGCGACAGCTTCTTGAAGAAGGCGGCATCAACGCTCACTCGGTTGATGAGCCGCTTGACGGCCATCTCCTCGCGCGTGATGTCGTGACCGAAGACCTCGACCAATCCGTGCTCGACGGTGAGCAGCGTGCTCACCAGCCGGATGAAGGTGGACTTGCCACTTCCATTGGCCCCGAGCAGGCCGTAGATCTCGCCCTTCTCAATGCGCAACGAGATGTCGTTGACGGCGATGACCGTCTTCTTCTTGCGCCGGCCGCCGACCTCGAACTGCTTGGTCAGGTGCTCGATGTTGAGCGCCGCCACGGCGGGCGGCTTGGGCTCGATCGCGTCAGCGGCTTCGATCCCCATCACGAGCTCCTGCTGCGGCTCGATGTCGACTTGCGGTTCCGGTGGTGCCAGGATCGCCATGGCTCTGCTCCTGAAGTGGTGGTGGTTACCAACGACAGGCCCCCAATCGGGTGACGTGCGGGGGGCGGCTCTGGCGATGCCTGCCTGTGTCAGGGCATCAAAAAAGCCGGGGGGCCCGATCTGGCCCTCCGGCTTCCTACCTGCGGCGATTGCTCGCCGGCTTCAGGTGGAACGGGGCACAGATCTCCCGCGCGCTGCGGCGCCGAAGGGCGCGCGCATCCGCAGCTCAGTGGCTGCGGGGCTAGCGAGGTTGACGTTGTGCATATCTGTCAAACGACTCCGTTAAAGAGCTGTGGGTGAGCGCGGTGGCGGAGCATAAGCGCCGGTCGGCCGGCCTGTCAAACCAAGCGCGGAACGAGCCCAGAAAGAGCACTGAACGAGTTGCGATTCTTCAGGCGACCTCGGTATGCCGATGCCCGGGCAGGCCCGCGACAACGGCCTCGAGCAGATGCTGCGAGCTGTGGGCGATCTCCTCCACGGCCTTGTTGAAGGCCTCTTCGTTGCGCGCCGAAGGCGTCCGGTAGCCGCTGATCTTGCGCACGAACTGGAGCGCGGCGGCGCGGATCTCCTCGTCTGTTGCTATGTCGTCGTGGTCTCTGAGTCGAACGATGCTGCGGCACATGCGGTCACGATAACCGGACCGGTCATGCGTTGTCTGACGAGACCTTGGCCAGCTGCTCGTCCAGGCCGACGAGGACCAGTTGATCGCCTTCTTCGAGGCGCTGATCGCGGTGCGGGTTGATCGTCACCTCGCTGCCATGGCGAAGTGCCAGTGGAGTCACCTTGAGCCGGCCGGGCAGGTCGATCTCACGCAGCGTGCGACCAACGAAGTCGCGTGGCACGCGGATCTTGGCAATTCCGTGGCCAGGCCCGAAATCGATGTAGTCGAGCACATGGGGAACGGTGAGCGTATGGGCGACGTCGACTCCGGCCTCGCGCTCGGGGTAGACGACGCGGTCCGCTCCGACGCGTTCGAGGATCTCGCCGTGAAGGGTGGTTGTTGCCTTGGCGATCACCTTGGGAACGCCAAGTCGCTTGAGCGCCATCGTCGCGAAGATGCTTGCCTCAAGCGCGCTGCTGATGGCAACGATCGCCGTATCGAACTGGTCGGCGCCGATGGCGCGCAATGCCTGTTCATCCGATGCGTCGGCCTGAACCGCGTGCGTTACCTCGGCTGCGATCTCGTTCACGACGGACTCCTGGGCATCAACAGCCAGGACCTCATGACCGAGTGCGTTCAGCTCGCGCGCGGCGGCGGCGCCAAAGCGTCCCAAGCCGACGACGATGACCTGTTGTTTCATCCAGTCATCCTTCCGAGCTCATCCGATGCGGATCGATTCGACTGCGTGACGGTACGGCACCGCGCGCCGTCGGGCAGTCAACGCCAGAACCAGCGTAAGTGGCCCAAGCCGCCCGACGAACATTGCCACGATCAGCACGACCTGAGCTGGATCCGGGAGCGTGGCCGTTATGCCGCGGCTGGCGCCGACAGTAGCCAGCCCCGAGACAGCTTCGAACAGCACGTCGACGAAGCCATCGTGGCTGATGATCTCGAGCAGCAGGCTGACGA
>DASQLS010000349.1:0-5757 GCA_035629915.1 Candidatus Limnocylindrales bacterium
GGCAACTTCATCGGCACGAACGCTGCCGGCACTATCGCGCGTGGTAACACCGTCGGCATCCGTGTCGAGAGCAGCGGCAACCTGATCGGCGGTTCGACACCAGGTGCCCGAAATCTGATCTCCGGCAACGGCGCATACGGATTGGAGATCACAGGCGCGGCCGCCATCGACAACTCCGTAAAGGGCAACTACATCGGGACGAACAAGGCGGGTGCGGCGCAACTCAGGAATGTCTCGCACGGCGTGATCGTGATCGACGGTGCAGACAACACCATCGGCGGGACGACAGCTGGCGATCGCAACGTCGTGTCCGGCAATGGCGACGATGGCATCAAGTTGCTCGGGCCCGTTGGCGGCAACGTCGTCCAGGGCAATTACATCGGCACTGACGCAGCCGGAACCGCGGACGTGGGCAATGAGGCATACGGGATCACGCTCGATAAGTCGATCAACCCGCTCATCGGCGGGACGGTCGCTGGCGCCCGAAACGTGATTTCCGGCAACACGTATGCAGGCGTCGAGTTCATCCACACCGAAGGAGGCAGGGTGCAGGGCAACCTGATCGGGACCAGGGCCGACGGGACGGGAGATCTCGGCAACGGCCGAATTGGCGTCTTCATCCTGGCGTCCGACGTTGTCATCGGCGGCTCCGGCAGCGCGGGAAACGTCATCTCCGGCAACGGCGACCACGGCGTTTGGATCCAATACTCGAGCTACACCGGCAACCAGGTGCTGGGCAACGTGATCAAGCTCAACGAGTTCAACGGCGTTCACTCGATGAGTGACGAGACGCTCGTCCAGGGCAACCTGATCTTCTCCAACGGCTTTGACGGCGTCCACGTGCACTCGAACTCACAGGGAACCCGAATCACCGCCAACCAGATCTACGGCAATGGCGAGCTCGGGATTGACATCCAGGGAGGCACAGAGAACGCCGCCGGGGTTACGAGCAACGACACGGATGATCCAGACACAGGCGCCAACAACCGTCAGAACTTCCCCGTGCTGACGGGCGCGACCAGGAGCAATGCCACCGGTCTCACGACCGTTACCGGCACGCTCAACAGCAACCCGGGCACCGAGTTTCGAATCGAGCTGTTCATGGCCGTGGCCGACGCCTCGGGAAGCGGCGAGGGGCAGGTGCCGCTTGCCGCTCTGACGATCACGACCAACTCGGGCGGCGACAAGGGCTTTGCGTTCGCATCAGGAGCGTGGCCGGTGGGCATGGTCCTGACCGCAACCGCCACGTCGACCACCGCCGGCAACACGTCCGAGTTCTCGGTGAACCGGACAGTAATGCCAGGGCCGTGAGGATCCCCACCAACCTCTCGCTCATCGTGCTGCTCGTGGCCGCGGCGAGCTTCGCCGGTCCCTCGACGACCGTGGCCTTTACGACGTTCTTCGTCAATCGGACGAGCGATGAGTCAGACCTGAACCTGGCCAACAGTGCTTGCGACACGTCGGTTGCATCGGGCAGCCAATGCACGCTTCGGGCGGCAATCGAGCAGTCGAACGACACACCAGGTCCGGACACGATCCTGTTCCGGATCAAGAGCACTTCGACGACGAAGGTCATCGCTCCATCTACACCGCTGCCGCCGCTCACCGACGCGGTGAGCATCAACGGTTACAGCCAGCCCGGCGCGAGCGCGAACTCGCTGGCAGTCGGCAACGACGCGGTCCTCAAGATCGTGCTCGATGGCGTCAACGCTGGCCAGGATTCAGTCGGGATCGAGATCAAGGGCACGAACTCGGTGATCCGGGGCCTGGTGATCATGCGCTTCGATGGCGCCGGGATCAGCGTCAGCACCGGGTCCAGGAACTTGATCCGCGGCAACTTCATCGGCACCAATGCGGCAGGATCGCTGGCCCAACCCAACTTCCACGGCGTCGTTCTGGACGGCTTCGGCAACACGTTGGGCGGAACGGATCCTGGCCATCGGAACCTCATCTCGGGCAACGTCGCCCATGGGGTCGTGATCTGTTGCGTCGAGTCATCCGACAACGATGTTCTCGGTAACTACATCGGCACCCGGAGAAACGGAAATGCCCTGCTGGGAAATGGAGCAGATGGCGTGCAGATCGTCAGCGCATTCGCCAACAAGGTGGGCGGCACGGCGACGGGTGCCGGCAACGTGATCGCTGGCAACGGTCAGGATGGAATCGACATTCGGGGCACGAACGCCGATGGCAACGCGGCCAATGTGATCGTGGGCAATCTGATCCGCAGCAACGATCAGCACGGGGTCCGAATCGAGTTCGGGCCGCAGACGGTCGGGCCAGGCAACGTCATTGTCCAGAACGGCGATGACGGAGTTCGCGTGTCAGCCAGTGCGTCCAACGCCAGGATCACGGCCAACCAGATCTTTGCAAACGGCAACTTGGGCATCAACCTGTCGGGCGGCAGACAGAACACATTCGGAGTCACCGCCAACGATACGGATGACCCCGACGCCGGCGCGAACGGCTTGCAGAACTTCCCGGTCCTCAGATCTGCCCTGCGCAGCAACGCCACGGGAGTCACCAACGTCGTCGGCACCCTGAACGCCACGCCCAGCACTCAGTTCACCGTCGAGCTCTTCCTGGCGGCTGCGGATGGGTCTGATCACGGCGAGGCCCGGGCGATGATCGCGTCCCAGGACGTCACCACGAACTCGAGCGGAGATATCGGCTTTGAGTTTCAGTCGACCGCGCTCGTGGCCGGCCACGTATTGACGGCAACGGCCACCTCGATCGCCGCCGGCAACACATCTGAGCTCTCGCGGAACCGGACGGTCGTCGCCGGTCCCTGAGCCACCGGCGTGCGCGCACGGTAGTCACGACAGGCGGGCGACGTTAAGGTCGCCGCACATCGTCGCTCGAAGGGGTCGCGGAATGACGCGTCTCAGGCAGTCGTTCTGGGTGGTCGCGGCCGGCATGATCACGGTCGCGTGCGTGTCGGTGGCGCCGGGCGCCTCAGCACCGGCGACCAGTTCGGGCCTCAGCCCAGCTCCCAGCAAGTCGGCAGAGGTCGTCCCGTCAGCCGGCCCGACCACAGCTGCAACAGATGGGCCACCCACAGAAGGGCCGCAGACGCCGAGGCCGACCAGGCGGCCACGCCCCAGCGCTGACGCATCGCCGACCGACCCGCCCGACATCGACGTCGCCGTCTACAGCTACACGATCACTCCGCATGCCGACGACCCGGCGGCCGGCTACCACGTCGATCTCGACATCACGATCGAGAACACCGGCACGGACCGGGCGAGGCGGTTCACGGTCGCGGCGACCTGTCTTGGTTACACCCAGGAGCAGGATGTTTTCGGTGGCATTGACGCCGGCGGCCAGTACGTCATCTCGTTCGGCTATTACCTGTCGATCCCGGGCGACAAGCAGAACAAGATCGTTCTCGATTCGACGGATCGCCTGGCCGAGACAGACGAGGACAACAACACCTACGAGCTCTTGAGCGCTCCCGACGAGTATCCCGACTCATGCGATCGCGAGGCAGGCGCCCCGACTGTCCCCTGAGCGCTAGGCGGCAGGCGTGTCCAGCCTCGTCGCCAGTCGTTCGACGATCGCGCGCGTCGTCGCCCACGCCGCGGCCGGGTCGCGCGACAGCCGGACGCGCATCTGGTTCGAGCCGTAGCTCAGGCCACCGACCGGTACGCCCGGGATGCGATCGGCGGGTGATGTCGGCGCCATCGCGCGCATCGCGGCCGAGCGCGACCAATCGGCGTGGAAGCGGACGATCAGCTCGTGACCCTCGCGCGCGAGCGACATGACGCCGGCCGCCTCGGCCGTGATGCGCAGCCGCGCGACGTCGAGCAGCCGGTCCACCGGTCCGGGCACGGCCCCGAACCGGTCGATGAGCTCGGCCTGAATTGCGGCCACTTCCCCGGCGGTCGCCGCGCGGCCAAGCCGGCGGTAAAGCTCGAGCTTCTGCGGCTCCTCGGCCACGTAGTCGTCGGGCAGGTACGCGTCGATGGGCAGGTCGATGACGGTCTGCGGCCGTGGCTTGACCGGCTCGCGCGAATCGCGCACCGCGCGCTGCTCCTCGACCGCGTCGGACAGGAGGCGCGTGTACAGGTCGAACCCCACCGCGGCCAGGTGGCCGTGCTGCTCCCCGCCGAGTATGTTGCCCGCGCCGCGGATCTCAAGGTCGGACAGCGCGATCTGGAACCCGGCACCGAGCTCGGATGCGTTGAAGATGGCCTGGAGCCGCTTCCGCGCAATCTCCGAAAGCTGCCCGCGCTTGCGGTAGAGCAGATACGCATAGGCGCGGCGCGAGGAGCGACCCACCCGACCGCGCAGCTGGTAGAGCTGCGCCAGGCCGAGCGCGTCGGCGCGGTCGATAACGATCGTGTTGGCGTTGGGAATGTCGAGGCCCGACTCGATGATCGTCGTGCACACCAGCACGTCGTACTCGCCGCGCGCGAAGGCCATCATCACCTTCTCGAGCGAGCCCTCGGTCATCTGGCCGTGCGCGGTCACGATGCGTGCCTGCGGCAGCAGCGAGCGCAGCTGCTCAGCCTGCGCCTCGATCGTCTCGACCCGGTTGTGGACGAAGAAGACCTGGCCGCCGCGATCGAGCTCGCGCAGGATGGCGTCGCGCACGAGGCCGGCCGACGCTTCGGCGACGCGCGTCTGAATCGGCAGCCTGTCCTCCGGCGGCGTCTCGATGACGCTCATGTCGCGCACCCCGGCGAGTGCCAGGTTCAGCGTGCGCGGGATCGGCGTCGCCGACAGGGTCAGCACGTGCACCTCGGTGCGCATCTGCTTGAGCCGCTCCTTGTGGGCGACGCCGAAACGCTGCTCCTCGTCGACGATAACCAAACCCAGGTTCTTGAAACGGATGTCCTTGGACAGTAGCCGGTGCGTGCCGATGATCAGGTCGACCGAGCCGGCCGCCAGGCCGGCGATGATCTCGCGCTGCTGGTCGGCCGATACGAAGCGCGACAGCATTCGGACACCGAACGGGTAGGCCGCGAACCGTTGTCTGAACGTCTCCAGGTGCTGCGCCGCGAGCACAGTAGTCGGCACGAGGACGGCCACCTGCATGCCGTCGGAGATGACCTTGAACGCCGCCCGCAATGCCACCTCGGTCTTGCCGTAGCCAACGTCGCCGACCACCAGCCTGTCCATCGGGCGTCCGCGCTCGAGATCGGCCTTGACCTCCGCCGTCGAACGCAGCTGGTCGACGGTCTCCTCGTACGGGAAGGCGCCCTCCATTTCCTGCTGCCAGGGCGAATCAGGCGAGATTGGCCGGCCATCCGCCTTCTCGCGCGCCGAGTAGAGCTCGAGCAGCTCCTTGGCCAGATCGGTGACCGCCTTGCGGACGCGCGTCTTGGTCCGCTGCCACTCCCCGCCGCCAAGGCGCGACAGGTGCGGGTTCTCCCCGCCGGCGTAGCGCGACACACGCTCGATCTGCTCGACGGGCACCCAGATCCGGCCGCTCTCGGCGAAATGAAGCTCCAGGAAGTCGCGCTCCTCTCCCCCATCGCCACCGGCGTCGCGCCGGGTCATGCCGCCGTACTTGGCAATGCCGTGATCGATGTGGACGACGAGGTCGCCCGGCTGCAGCCGCTCCAGGAGGTCCTTGGGAACCACCCGACGAAGGACGCGCGGCCGACGGACACGCACGGTGCCGAAGAGCTCCCGGTCGGTGACCAGCACGACGCCTTCAGGGCCGCCGGCGAAGCCCGAGTTGAGGCTGCGCTCGATCAACGCGAGGCCGCCGGGCACGGGTGCCTCGCCCAGGCCGGCCGTCGGCGCGGC
>DASQLS010000350.1:0-9637 GCA_035629915.1 Candidatus Limnocylindrales bacterium
CAGCAGAGCGTCCAGGTCGAGGCCCATCAGCGCGGCCGGCACGAGGCCGACGTAGGACAGGGCGCTGTAGCGGCCACCAACGTCGGCCGGGTTCAGGAAGGTCTCGCGGAAGAGGTCGCTGTGCGGGATCGCGTCGACACTGCCCGGATCGGTGATGGCCACGAAGTGGACGCCCGCGAGGCCGCGCGGGAAGTCGTCGTGGATGTCGTCCTCGACCTTCCAGAAATGGGACAGGAAGGCCTGTGATTCGGTCGTCGTGCCCGACTTGCTGGCGATCATGTACAGCGTCTGGGCAGGGTCCGATGCCGTGGTCGCGACTTGCACGGCGGTTGGATCGGTCGAATCGAGGATGCGCACCGGTATGCCTGTTTCGCCAAGAGGCAAGGAGCTGGCCAGCACATCCGGCGCGAGCGACGAGCCACCCATGCCGCACACCAGGCCGGCCGTGAAGCCCTCCTCGCGCACGGCGATTGCAAATGCCTCGAGGCTCACCACTCGATCGGCGAAGCTGGCCGGCAGGTCGAGCCATCCGAGGCGATCCGAGATCAGCTTCTGGACGCGCTCGTCATCCGACCAGACGCTCGGATCGCGCGACCAGATGCGCTCGACCCAGTTGTCGGCCAGCGCACGCTCGAGCGCCCTGTCGATGGCCGCGGCGAGATCGACGGCGATCTGTTGAGGACGACGGACCGCGGCGTCGGTCATCGGTTGGCTGCCGCCGCGACCGGCTCCGGCCGCTGCCTCGTCATCAGGTCGTTGGCGGCGGCCACGATTGCCGCGGCATCGATGCCGGCATCGGCGATCTCCTCCACTGGCGTGGCCGAGCCGGGCATCTTGCGCGGCGCGAGCAGGCTGCCTGCCACGCCGATGCCGGCCGTGGCGAGTGCCTCGAACACGGCTTCGCCGATGCCGCCCTCCGGCCAGTGGTCCTCGACCGTCATGACGCGGCCGGTGGAGCGGGCCGCCTCGATCAGGGTCGCCTCGTCGAGCGGCTTGACCGAGTAGAGGTCAATCACCCGCGCGGCAACGCCACTCTCGGCGAGCGTTTCGGCGGCAGCCAGTGCCTCGCCGACGGTGATGCCGGCGGCAACGATGGTCAGGGCGTCGTCCTCCGAGAAGCGCAGCACGCGGCTGCCGCCGATCGTGAACTCCTCGTCCGGCCCGTAGATCACCGGCATCGCCTGGCGCGTGGTGCGCATGTAGTTGATGCCGCTCTGTTCGTCCATCAGCGCCAGCAGCCGCGCCGTCTGGTTGGCGTCGCATGGATAGAGCACGGTGCTGCCGTGGATGGCGCGCATCATCGCGATGTCCTCGAGACCCATCTGCGACGGGCCGTCCTCGCCGATCGAGACGCCGGCGTGCGAGCCGCAGAGATACAGGTTGGCGCGGCTGACCGCGGCCATGCGCACGAAGTCATAGGCACGCGACAGGAAGGCGGCGAACGTCGCGGCGTGCGGCCGGAAGCCGCGCACCTGCATGCCCACTGCCGCGCCGATCATCTGCTGCTCGGCGATGTACATCTGGAAGAAGCGCTCGGGATGCGCCTTGGCGAAAAGCTCGGTGTAGGTCGAGTTGCCGACCTCACCGTCGAGCACCACGATCTCCGGCCGCGCCGACCCGATTGCCAGTAGCGCGTCGCCGTACGCCTTGCGCGTGGCGACCTTCTCGCCCAACTCGTAGCGCGGCAGTCTGAGCGGTCCATCGGCAGCGTGGACGCGCGGCTCGACGCTCGTATCCGGGCGCGGCGGCGTGACGCGGATGTCGCGCGGACCACCCAGCTCGGCAATCGCCTGCTCGGCGTCGTCGACGGGCTTGCCATGCGCGCCGTTCTTGTCGGCCACGGCCGATACGCCCTCGCCCTTCACCGTCCGGGCGATGATCGCCACCGGCTGGCCGCGCATCTCGGTCGCCTCGGTGTAGGCGATGTCGATCGCATTGACGTCGTGTCCGTCGATCTCGATCGTGTACCAGCCGAATGCGCGCAGCCGCCGGGCATATACATCGAGGTCCCACTCGTAGCGTGTCGGTCCGGTCTGGCCGAGGCGGTTGACGTCGACGACTGCGACCAGGTTGTCGAGTCGGTCGAAGCTGCCCTGGGCGAACGCTTCCCACATCGAGCCCTCGGCCATCTCGCTGTCGCCGCACAGCACCCAGACTCGGCTGTCGAGGCCCTCGAGCTGCTTGGCCGCCAGAGCAACGCCGACGCCGATCGGCAGGCCCTGGCCGAGCGAGCCGGTGGCGACGTCGACCCACGGCAGGATCGGCGTCGGGTGCCCCTCCAGGCGGCTGCCGCGCCGGCGGTAGGTGAGGAATTCCTCTTCGTCGATCGCGCCGATCGCGAGCAGGATCGAGTAGTACAGCGGCGAGGCGTGGCCTTTCGAGAAGATCAGGTGATCGTTGTACGGCGAGCGCGGGTCGTCGACGCGCATGCGCAGGTACTTGCTGATCAGCACGGCCATCAGGTCGGCGGCGGACAGGGAGGAAGTCGGGTGGCCCGAGCCGGCCGCGCTCGAGACGCGCACCGAGTCGACCCGCAGCTGCTGGGCAAGCTCGTACCAAACGTCGCGATCGTCGTGCGCGTCAGTCATGTCTGAACCATTGATCGACACCACCCATCATCGGCATTGGGAGTCCGAGCAGCCATCGTATCGCGCTGCCGTCTCGTTGCGCGTTAACAGTCTGTGCGTGCCGGGTGTTGCCCGCTCATATCATCCGAGCGTGGTGCGCACTCCCCGGATCGGCTCCCCTCGTCGCCGGCGACCAATTCGGCCGCGACTGATAACCATCGGCGACCTGATGCTCGATGTCGTCGTGCGCGCCCAAGCCAGCATCGAGTCGGGAACCGACGTCCCCGGCTCAGTCCGCTTCAGGCTCGGTGGCTCGGCGGCAAACACGGCGCGTGCCTTTGCCGGCCTGGGCGGAGCGGCCGCGTTTGTCGGCGCGCGCGGGCAGGACGAGCTCGGCCGGCGGCTGGTGGCCGCACTCCGCGCATCGGGCGTCACCGTTCACGCCGTTGCGCGCCGCGGAGTCACGCCTCGGCTGGCGGCGATCGTCGAGCCGTCGGGGCAGCGCTCGTTCGTGACCGATCGATCGGTCGCCGATGACCTGCCCGCCGCGGCCGTCAAAGCGGCCTGGTTCCGGAGTGCCGATGTTCTGCACATGCCGGCCTATTCGCTCCTCGGCCGACCGATCGGGACGGCCTCGATGGTCGGCGCCCGCGCCATGCGTCAGCGTGGCGCCCTGGTGTCGATCGATCTGGCGTCGCGCCGGCCGTTGGTCGATGCCGGCCGGGCGGCCGTTCGCAGGCTGCTCGACGACGTCGCAGCGGACATCCTCTTTGCCAACGCGGACGAGGCCGCCGCCGTTGTCGGCACGCGGCGCCACGCTCAGCTGCTGGAGTTCGCGCCGGTCGTCGTGATCAAGGAGGGCGCCGCAGGTTGCCGCGTCCTGTGGCGCGGCGACAATCAAGCCGAAGTGCTCGAGATAGACGTGGCAACCAGAACCATCGCGGCAACCGACACGACCGGCGCCGGCGACGCCTTCGATGCCGGCTTCCTGCATGCCCTCGTCGCCGGCGGCTACGCGGCCGGCGGATTGCGTACGACGGCCCTGTTTCGACGCGCGGCGCTGGCCGGCCACAGGTCCGCTTCGCGGCTGCTCACATCACCGCGCCCGGAGCTCGCCCTGTGACGGCGTCACTCCGAATCTCGCAGGAGGTCTGGGCCGCCCACGCCGAGCGACGGCCGGTGGTGGCGCTCGAATCGACGCTCATCACCCATGGCTTCGCGCCGCCGCTGAACCTGGACGCCGCGCGGCGGGCCGAAGCCGCCGTGCGCGAGGCAGGGGGAGTGCCGGCGACGGTCGCCGTGCACGACGGGGAGCTGCTCGTCGGCATGACCGACGCTCAGCTGGAGGAGATTGCCGCCGCGGCCGCGCCCCGCAAGGCATCGCGGGCCACGCTCGCCCTGGCTGTTGCCGAGGGCGGCTGGGCGGGCACGACCGTTTCCGCCACGATGATCGCCGCCCAGATGGCCGGCATTAGGGTCTTCGCCACCGGCGGCATCGGCGGCGTCCATCGAGGCGGTGCGTCGACGATGGATATCTCCGCCGACCTCGATGAGCTGGCACGGACGCCGGTGCTCGTCGTTTGCGCCGGACCCAAATCGATGCTCGACGTGGACCTGACGCTCGAATACCTCGAGACGCGCGGCGTGCCGGTGCTCGGCTGGCAGACCAATGAGCTGGCCGGCTTCTACGCCCGCGAGAGTGGCCGGACCCTGGCCGGTTCGGTGGCGGACGCAACCGAGGCGGCTCGTGTCGCGGCTGCCCACTGGGAGCTCAACCTGGAATCGGGCCTCGTCATCTCGGTGCCGCTGCCTGCCGACGCCGCGCTCTCACGGGAAGTGGCGGACGCTGCGGCAGCTCAGGCCGTGGCCGACTCGGATGCCGCAGGCGTGCACGGTCCGGCCGCCACGCCCTTCGTCCTGAAGCGGATCGCCGAGATCACCGACGGCCGCTCGGTGCAGGCAAATCTCGCGCTGATCGAGAACAACGCCCGTGTCGCCGCCCAGATCGCAACCGCGCTGGTGAAGGTGTCCGGCTAGCCGTTGACCATTCCGGTCGTGTCGACGACCTCGAAGTCGGAGCCCTCGATCTGGTGGAGGTCGTGCAGGTCGTCGTCGTCCCATGAGGCGTGCGGAGCGCCGGTCACGTAGAGCGGCGAGCCGTTGTCGGCCAGAATCATCCCGTACTGCTGCAGAGCGCGAAGCAGCACGCGTGACTGCGGGCCGAAACGGGAGATGTCGACGGAGGCCTTGAGCCGGATGCGCAGGCCCATCGGCGGCAGTGCCGAGCTGGTGTTGTCGCTGGCGTAGTGGCGGGCGGGGTAGATGTACGCCCTGCGCGTTACGTCGGTCGTGAATCGCAGCGCGTGGCGAATCTCGCCGGCGGCGACCTCGTCGTAGCGCACCAGACCGGGAAGAATCGGAAGACCGGCCGCGTCGGCACTCGTCCAGCCGGCCGGCCGCAGCGCGTTCGAGCGCATGTTCCAGATCGCGCCCGACCCGGCACGCCAGCCGGTAGACGTCTTGCGCGCGTTGAACAGCTCGTACAGGAAGCAGTTGTCGCGGTCGATCATCAGGATGTGGCGGTCGCTGCCGCCCTCGATCTTGGGCCGTCTCGGGATCGGATATGGCCCTCGATCCGACTCGCTTGGCCAGGTGAAGCGCACGGTCTTCTTCTTGGCACCGCCACCGACGACGTTGTACGGAATGCCGTAATTGCCGCCGCTGATCGAGCTGAAGTCGGGGTGCAGGTAGGACTCGAGGCCGATGCTCGACATCAGCGTCGAGGAGTCCGACCGCACCGGGAGCGTATCGACGCGTCGGTTCCAAACGTTCGTTTCAGGAAACACCGGGCAATTCGGCGCGCCGGGGATCGTCACTGGGGCAGCCGCGCTCGCCATCGGCGCGCCGGCCATAACGGCCATCAGCGCGACGACCATGCTTCGAATCAGCAATTGATGGGTCATGCGCGCAATGGTCGGCGTCGGGAAGAGCAGGTCAATCGGTACGATCGGGCGCTTCGGCAGGCGCCGCTTGCCTCGGTTCCCAGGCACACCACAGCGCTCACAAGCGCTCCCGACGTCACGCGGGAACGTTTGTCGCTCGTCACGCGTTTAAACCTCGTCAACTAAAGTTAGGGGCAGGAGGCGCGCCAGCCTGAACCAGACATTCAATCCGCGAGCCAATCCGGGCTCGCCGCGGCGACCGATGAAATCCGGTGCAGTAGCCGCGGCTCTGAGCTTCATCTTCCCCGGTCTCGGCCAGGCCTACCTGGGGCTATCCCGTGCCGCCCTGATCTTCGCGCTGCCGGTCATCGCCGTGCTGCTCGTGGTCGTCTTGATCGTCGTCACCGGCGGCGGCCTGGTCGGCGTCGGCGCGCGCATCTTCGATCCCGGCTTCAGCTTCCCGGCCGCGCTCGGCGTCGTTGCTCTTGGACTGTGGTGGATCGCGGGCATCGTCCATGCGTGGCGCAACGGACGCAGCCCATCGTCGGCGTTCATCGTCGTGCCGCTCGTGCTCGTCCTCGTCGTTGGCGTGGTCGACGTCTGGGGCGCCACCTCGCTCTATCGCATCGGCAACGCCGGCATCGCCATCTCTGATTCGACCAGCGACCCGACGCTTGACGACGGTCCGAAGCCGACCATAACCCCGGCGCCCACGCCGGCCGGACAGACGCCCGATCCTCTGGCGACGCCCACGCCTCGACCGCCCGATTTCGTCGATCCGTCCGAGGAGCCGTCGGACGAGCCGAGCCCGTCGATCGAGCCAGGTCCGACGCCGGGGTTCGACATCACGGCACTCGACGCCGAGAACGACGGCTGGCTGAATGTCCTCCTTGCCGGTGTTGACTGGTGGGAAGGTCGAGTCGGCGCGCGGACCGACACGATGCTCGTCGTCAGCGTCAACAGCGAGTCGGGCGAGGTGCTGATGTTCAGCTTCCCGCGCGACCTGCAGCGCTTCCCGATCTACAACGGCGGCACGTACAGCGGCAAATTGAACACGTTCGCCGGCGTGAGCAAGCTCTACCCCGATCAGTTCCCCGATCCGGGAATGCCCTCGCTCGCCAATCAGGTCGGCTTCATGCTCGGCATCCCGATCGACTACTACGCCAGCGTCAACATGGAGGGCTTCCAGGAGGTCGTGCGCCAGGTCGGCGGGGTCACCGTCAACAACGAACGAGAGATCGCCGACGACCACCTGCAGTTCTACCTGTCCGCTGGCGAGCACCGGCTCAATCCGGCCGATGCGCTGCGCTACGTTCGCAGCCGCAAGGGCCAGGCCGGTGGCGACTTCGCTCGTGCCCACCGCCAGCAGCAGGTACTCGCCGCGCTGAAGAGGGAGATGCTCAAGCCGGAGAACCTGCCGCGCATCCCCGACATTGCCGAAGCGCTCGCCGAGGTGATGAACACCAACTATCCGCCCAACCGAATCAGCGAGCTGCTCGAGCTTGCCCAGGCAGTCCAGGATGAACCCAGCCAGTCGTGGGTCTTCAAGGATCCCGAATGGGCGGACCTGATGCGACCCGCCGAGACCGGGCTCAAGCGGCCCGTCCTGGTGCCCAACCTCGACGCGATAGGGGAGCTCTCGCAGGAGCTCTTCGGGGACGCGAGCCTCTACAGCCAGTAGGTACGACTGGCCGATTTCGACGCGCAGATGGCTACCTAGACTGACGTCATGCGCATGTACGAAGGAGCGCCGCGGCAGCAGTACGAGGAAGTGCTGCGTTCGATCGGCGCGGTGCTCGATCAGCGCGGAATGCGCGAGATCAGCCTCAACGAGACCGACGACGGCTTCGTCATCCAGGGCCTTGCGCTCGTGCCCGGCGAGGATCGGCCGTGGGGCGACCCCAATGCGCGGCTGGACAAGGAAACGGTCACCGTCGTCGAGGACGACCTGTCGCGCTTCATGGACGAGGCACTCGCCCGTCGCGCCGATCGCCGCCGCGACAAGGGTGGCGCGTCACGATCGGGCGGCTTCTACGAGTCGGCGCTGCGCGTCCTGGGCGCGTACATCGATCAGCAGCAGCCACGCGACGTCTTCTTCTTCGAGCAGGACCACCAATTCGTGCTGCGCCTGCTGATGTCGACCCGGGCCGGCCTTCGACACGTCCTCGTCGAGTTCACGCGCGAGGAGATCGAGGCTATGGTCGCCGCGGCGCGCCCAGCTCGGGGACGCTAGCGGGCGCACGCCAGGCTGCGGATGCGCCCATTTGGATGTTTGCGCTAACGTGGATTCATTCAGTTGCTGGAGGTCGGAATGGGAAGACTGTTAAAGCTAGTCGGACTGCTCCTCGTGGTGCTGCTCGCCGCGGTGGTGGTCGTGCCGTTGGCCGTGCTGGCCGGGCTGTTCGTGTGGCTCAAGCTCACCGAGGAAGCCGATGACGAGGCGCTCGAGTTGGAGCAGGAGCTGGAGTCGGTCGAGGAGGCGGGCACGATCTGAGCGCGGCTGTCGCGCCGGTCAGCTTCCTTATCGATTACGACGGAACGATCTCGCGGATCGACGTAGGCGACGAGCTTCTTACCCGCCACTACCCCGATAGCGCGGAGATAGCGCGCAAGGACGCGCTGTACGACGCGGGTCTGATCGGCTCGCGCGAGCTCATGAAGTGGGACATGGACGTCCTGCCTCGCGACGCCGAGCTGCTGCGCCGCGAGGCGGCCGCGATGCCCCAGGACGAGCACTTTCCATCATTCATTGACGCGGTACGAGCTCGCGGCGCGCGCGTCGAGATCGTCAGCGACGGTCTTGGCTTCTACGTCCGCTCCAACCTCGCCTCGTTGGGTCTCGGAGATCTCGACGTCGCGACGAACGACAACACCGTCGCCGACGGCGGTGCCGGGATGACCTTTCCATTCGGCCACCCTTCGTGTTTCGTGTGCGGAACGTGCAAGCGCGAGCGAGTGCGGCTGCACCAGGCCGAGGGCCAGGCGGTGGTTTTCGTCGGCGACGGGACCAGCGACCGGTTCGCGGCCGCGCACGCGGACATGGTTTTCGCGAAGGATGCCCTGGTTCGGATCTGCGCCGCTGAGGGCTGGCCGTGGATCGACTGGTCGGATTTCGGCGACGTCGAGGCGGAGGTCGAGCGCGCCTTTGACGATGGCCGCCTTCCGGCCTCGGCCGACGACATGCCTCGCTGGCGAGCCCAGTACTCGCCCGCCCCGAGACCGTTCATCTGCGGCCCGGAGGTGTGGGGACCGGGCAGGACGACGCCGGGTCCCGGACCTCGCTGAACAGGCGCTGAGGGGCTAACCCGGGCGGTCCGGGCTATGATCGGACCATGCCTCGTACGTCCCTTTTGGTCACCGTGCTGGTTGTGATGGCCGCCAGTGCCTCGCTCCTCGCCGGTGCCCTTTTCTTCGGATTTCTCACCGTTCCAGGCGGCGTCGCCAACTCCCCGAGTCGGCCACCGGGCTCGCTGGCGACCCCATCGACCAGCTCCGAGTCGCAACTTCCGACCGCCGGCGCCAGCGCGACGCCGTCGGCCGCGCCCACGCCCGGACCGACCGCCGGCGGCACTCACGAAGTTGGCCCGGGCGAGTCGCTGAGCACGATCGGCGACCTGTATGGCGTGCCCTGGCTGCAGATCGCGGAAGCCAACGGCATTCCCGAGCCGTACGTCATCCAGGTCGGCCAGGTGCTGATCATCCCGATCGGGGCCGAGCCGACCAGCGAGGCGGGCATCCATGTGGTCGCATCGGGCGAGTCGATTATCAGCATCGCCGAGCTGTACGACCTCGATCCGACCGTGCTCGCTGATGCCAACGACATCGAGGACTGGAACCTCATCTTCGTCGGCCAGAGGCTGGTCATTCCCGACGGCTCGGCCACAGCTGCGCCGAGCGTCACTCCGTAGGTCGCCGGCGCCGGTTTTTGGCGCGTCCGTTCCAATAGGATTCGGCGCGGCTGATGGCTGATCCGTACGTCGCATATCCACCCCCTCCGCCCGCATCGGTGCGGCGCCGGCGCTCGCTCGCGCCCTGGTGGGTCGCGCTCCTCGTGCTCGGCACGGGCGCGATCCTCGGCCTGGTGTGGTTCCTCCTCGGCGGACTGCCCATCAACAACGCGTCGGCCTA
>DASQLS010000351.1:0-4507 GCA_035629915.1 Candidatus Limnocylindrales bacterium
GCCGAACTCGATGACGATGACCGTCAGCAGCAGGACGAACAGCAGGATCGCTCGGGCGCGGTTGTGAAACAGGTCATCGATGTCCGCCTCGGCGTCGGCACGCGCTCGCAACCGGCGAACGACGGTGAATACGCGGAGGAACCTGATGACTCTCAGTCCGGGAAGGCACGACATCAGATCGAGCCAGCCGTAGCCACGAGTGATGTACCGCCTTCGGTCGTCGGCAACCGACAGCCTGGCCAGGAAGTCGATCACGAACACGAAGGTAACGCTCACCTCCGTCACCGCGACCACCTGGGCGACGGCATCGTTGCGGACGAGGGTGAAGAGGAACAGGTTGGCGAGCGAGATCAGGGCGATCCCGAGCACGAAAAGCTCCCAGGCCATCGCCAGCCGGACGGCACCGGAAGGATCCTGGTGAACTGGCGCTGGCTCCTCGTCGCTCATCAACGCTCGGAAGCGTAGTCGGCCGCTTCCTGGACCGTTGCGAAGACCTCGATCGGGCGATCCGCTTCTTCGGTCTCGCCCCGCGCAGCGCGTCGGGCCATCGTGCGGACCGGAGCCAGCTCGTGAGCGACGACCAGCTCCACGCCGTTGCGAGCGAGGGTGGTGCGCAGGTTGCCGAGCATCTCGGCGCCGGTGATGTCCATGTACGGCGCCGCCTCGAGATCGAGGATCACGAAGCGTGCCTTTCGCTCCGCGGCGAGTGACATGATCTGCTGCCGGATGTAGTCGGCGTTGGCGAAGAACAGCGCGGCGCCGGGCCGAACGGCGACGACACCTTCGATCTGCTCGTACTCCGGGTGGCGTCGGGTGTCGCTCCATTGCCCCGAGGCGCCGGGCACGCGGCCGATCACGGCGACGGGTGGACGAGAGGCCCGGTAGAGCAGGAGCAGGATCGAGACGAGAACGCCAATGGCCAGACCGGGCAGCGTGTCGAACAGCAAGACGCCTAGGAGCGCGGTCACGGCCGCCAGGAAGTCCGGCCGCGCGACTATCGCGCCGACCAGTCCGGGTTGCGAGCCGCCCAGCCGATACAGCCGGCGGAGTGATGAGAAGTCGACCAGCTCGATCACCGCGGCGATGACGACCGCGCCTAGCGTCGCCTCGGGCAACAGCTCGAACAGCCCGGTCAGGAAAAGCAGCGTGATGACCGTCATCGCGGCCACTACCAGGCCGGAAACCTGCGACTTCGCCCCGGCGCCGCCATTAACGGCCGTCTTTGACAGGCTGCCGTTGACGACCATGCCCGACGACAGGCCGGCACCCAGGTTCGCGGCGCCGAGCCCCATCAGCTCAGCGTTGGCATCGACCTCGTAGCCGGCCTTCTGGGCATAGGTTCGGGCCGCGCCGAGGCCCTCGGCGAAGCCGATCAGCACTACGCCCAGCGCACCCGGGATGAGCATTCCATAGTCGACGGCCATCACGTCCGGCAGCCCGAACGCGGGCAGGCCGCTGGGAATGGTGCCCACGATGTCGACCTGCGAGTCGAGTGACATCAGTCGCACCGCGACGATGCCGAATCCGACGGCGACCAATGAGCCAGGAACGAGCGGCGCGAAGCGACGCAGTCCGAGCACGATCGCCAGCGATGCGAAACCCAGCGCGGTCGCGGTCGGGTTCAGATCGCCCAGGTTGCGCACCAGGACTAGAAGCTTCTCGATGGCGTTGCCTGAGCCGCCCTCGACGCCGATCAGCTCATCGAGCTGGCCGATGATGATCGTGATCGCGAGGCCGATGATGAAGCCCTTCAGGACCGGCTCGGAGATGAAGTTGGCGATGAAGCCAAGTCGCAGCAGGCCGGCGAGAAGCGCAGCGATCCCGACCGTTATCGCCAATGCCACCGTCAATGCGGTGAACTGGTCCGTGCCTGCCATCGCGAAGTCGGCGATCGTCGCGGCCGAGACCGCGGCTGTGGCCGACATCGGCCCGACGATCAGGTGGCGCGAGCTGCCGAACAGGGCGTACAGGACGAGCGCCGCAGGCGCCGCGTACAGACCCACCACTGGCGGGACGCCGGCGATCGAGGCATAGGCGAGCGCCTCGGGAACGAGCACCGCCCAAACGGTCAGTCCGGCGATGAGGTCGCTGCGCAGCCACGCCGACTGGAAGCCGGCGAACGAAACGAGAAGCCTGGGCATCCTTCCGC
This sequence comes from Candidatus Limnocylindrales bacterium, assembly GCA_035629915.1. GTDB lineage: Bacteria > Chloroflexota > Limnocylindria > Limnocylindrales > CSP1-4 > JALYGJ01. The sequence continues at coordinate 2,150 of DASQLS010000351.1, forward strand.
GACGCTAATGCCTGTTCGCGGCCGCGGCGAGAGTGCCCGCACTACCGGGCCGCGGTGCTCCGCACACGGGACGTCGACCGTCTGCCCACTTGCGGCGCCGCTCTCGCTGGCCCACCGTTGCGCCGATGAGGAAGACGACCGCGTGAACATCGATGCGACGACGGTCCTGCAACCTGTCGACGCGATTGTCAGCCGCATCCGGGCGATGGGTCCACGGCGCCGATCCGTTGTTCCCGAGGCGATGGCCGGCCTGCCGGTAGCCATATCGTGCGTTCCCGATGGCATGGCCGGCAGCATTCTCGCCGGCGTCAGCCCGATTCACGGCCTGTACGCCAACTTCGCCGGGCCGATCCTGGGCGGGCTTTCAGCCGATACGCGCCGAATGGTGGTCGCCACGACGAGCGCTTCCGCGCTTGCCGTTGGCTCGGCCCTGGTGAGCGTTCCCGCCGAGCAGCGAGCTGATGCCGTCGTGCTGCTGACGCTGATGGCCGGCGGGCTGATGATCCTCGCCGGCGTCCTGAGGCTCGGCCGCTACACCCGCTTCGTGTCGCACTCGGTGATGACTGGCTTCCTCACCGGAATCGCGGCCAACATCATCCTCGGCCAGATTCCGGACCTGACCGGCGTGTCCGCCCCGAGCGGCCCGGCGATCACGAAGACCTTCTACGTGCTTACCAACCCGGGTCTGATCGACCTCCCGTCGCTGCTTGCCGGTCTCGCCGCCATCGTCCTGATCGTCCTGCTGGCCGCTTCGAAGCTTTCGACCGTCGCCGGTCTCGTTGCGTTAGCCATCCCCACGGCAGTTGTGCTCCTTCTCAACGTGGTGAGCATCGAGCAGGTCTCCGACCTCGGTGCAATTCCAACCGGATTCCCGCTGCCACAGGTGCCGGACTTGAGCGTCTTCTCGCTCGAGCTGGTGATCGGTGCGCTGACTGTCGCGGCGATCGTTCTGATCCAGGGCGCGGGCGTGGCTGAGTCGGCGCCAAATCCCGACGGCCGTCGGTCGCTGGTCAATCGCGACTTCATCGCCCAGGGGGTGGGCAACTTGGCGGCGGGATTGTTCCGCGGCCAGCCCGTTGGTGGCTCGGTAGGCCAAACGGCGCTCAACACCGGCGCCGGCGCCCAAACGCGCTGGGCGGCCATCTTCGCCGGCCTGTGGATGCTCGCCATCCTGGTCCTTTTCAGCGGGCTCGTCGGATTGGTCGCCCTGCCCACTCTGGCCGGGGTGCTGATCGTTGCCGGCTTCGGGTCCTTCAGGATCCCGGCGATCCTGACCGTCGTGCGGACTGGAGCTCTTTCCGAGGTCGCCTTCGGCACCACTCTCGTCGCGACGCTGCTGCTGCCCGTTGCCGTAGCCGTTGGCGTCGGTGTTGCTCTATCTCTGATGCTCCAGCTGAACCGTGAGGCGCTCGACCTGCGCGTCGTTCAGCTCGTGCCTCAGCCCGATGGCGGCTTGCTCGAACAGCCGGCCCCCAAGCGCGTCAAGGACGACAGCATCACGGCGCTCGATGTCTACGGCAGCCTCTACTACGCCGGCGCCCGGACGCTCCAGGCGCGACTCCCCCAGATCCGAGACGCGAGGCGACCGGTGGTGATCATCCGCTTGCGCGGCCGCACGTCACTCGGATCGACCTCGCTGACGGTCCTCTCGAGCTATGGAGACCGACTGGCTGAAGCGGGTGGCCGGCTCTACCTGTCCGGCGTAGATGCCGACCTGGCCGCTTTGTTCCGAAAGACGCGCACAGTCACCCAGGCAGAAGACTCGGTGCAGCTCTTCGAGGCAACGCCGATCATCGGCGAATCGAGCCGCCAGGCGTTCGAGGCCGCCGAGAAGTTCCTGGCAGCCGGGGCCAGGTCCGACTAGGCGACCCTGCTCAGGCGGACTTGGTGGTGCGTCGGGCTGCGGCCGGCTTGGTCGTCTTGCGCGGCGCTGCCGGCTTCCGAGCAGCGGGCTTCCGAGCAGCGGGCTTCCGAGCAGCGGGCTTGGCGGATTTGGCTGCCGCGTCCAGCTGGGCCTTGAAGAACTCGAGCGCTGTGCGCGTCTTGGACGACTGACCGCCGCCGAGCTTGATTCCGCGCGAGATCAGGTAGGCACGTGCCTCGGCCGCGACCTGAAAGGTCTCCGCCGGTGTGCATTTTGTCGACAGCTCGAGCACTCGCGAGCCGTCCTGGTAGAGCCAGTACTCGGCAGTGAAGCGCCGGCCCATCTCGCGCGGGGTGAACGTGCCCTTGAGGATGAATGTCGGGCCGAGCGGGATCAGCGAATCGAGGTCGATGTCGGCCGGCGCGTTGGCGGCATAGAAGGCGCGCTGCTCCTTTGAGAAAAGCTTTCGAAGCGGCCTCTCTCCACCGATCACA
>DASQLS010000352.1:0-7203 GCA_035629915.1 Candidatus Limnocylindrales bacterium
GACATCAACGCCGAGAAGGCGTTCGATGCCCTGTGCCGCCATTGGCCGTCTGCGGCGGACGAGCCGCATCCCGGCGCCGGATCGGGCTTTCGCGCTGGATGGGGAGGCGTCGGAATCGAAGAGAGCGTCGCCGACTGGGCGGCCATCGCCGACGCGCCGCTCGACGAGCTGATCGACGTCATCCGTCCCGGCGGCCTCGCGCCAACGAAGGCGCCGCGCATCCAGGCCGTACTCCGCCAGATCTTCGAGGAGCGCGGTGACTTCTCGCTCGAGTTCCTCGGCGAGATGCAGCCCCAGGAGGCGCTGCTATGGCTGACGGCCGTGCCCGGAATCGGGCGCAAGACCGCGTCGGTCGTCCTGCTCTTCGCCTTCGGCATGCCGCTGATGCCCGTCGATCGCCACGTCGAGCGGGTCAGCAAGCGAATCGGACTGATCCCGCCAAAGGCGACCGCGGAACAGGCACACGACTACCTCCAGGCGCAGCTCGCGCCCGAAGAGGTTCACGAGGCGCACGTCAACCTGATCACCCACGGCCGTCAGACATGCCATGCCCTGCGGCCCGAGTGCCTGCGCTGCGTGATCGCGCCGCGCTGCCGATTCATCGACGCCAAAGCACCCTGACGGAGGAACCCGGTGACCGATTTCAAGGCTCTCGTCGACGAGTTCATGGCCAACGAGTTCTCGAACTCGCCGGTGACGGCCAGCTACCTCGGCCTGACTGACTACGACGAACGGCTCGACGATTTGTCTGCAGACGCCTTCATGCGTCGGGACGCGGAGGCAGAGCAGTGGCTGGCCCGGTTCGAGGCGGTCGACGAGGCAAGCCTGGACCTCGACGACGGGATTGACCGTGACCTGGCCATCTCGACTCTCCGCGGCCGGCTGATTCACGCCGACTGGCAGGTCTGGAAGCGCGACCCGGTGACCTACTCGGGCCCGATTCTGAACGGACTCTTCTATCTCTTCCTCAACCGCCTGCGACCCACGGCCGAGCTCGTGGACGCGGCCGTGGCCCGTCTCGAGCAGGTGCCGGCCGCTCTCGCACATGGCCGGGCGAATCTCGATCCAACCCTTGCCCACAAGTTGATCGTCGAGCGAGGCGCGGCCTCCGCGCGTGCCGGAGCGGGCTACGTGCGCGAGATGCTCGCCGGCGAGGCGGAGACTGACGAGCAGGAGCAGCGCCTGCGCGCAGCTGGTGCCGTCGCCGGTGCGGCGTTCGACGAGTACGTCGCGCACCTGGAGCAGGTCGCGCGACAGGCCAGCGGGGAGTGGCGATACGGCGAGGAGCGCTACAGCCGCCAGCTGCGCGAGCGCGAAGTCATCAATCACGACGCTCGGTCGTTGCGCGACATGGGCCAGGCCGAGTACGACCGCCTCGACGCCGAGATGCGCGCGCTCGCGCTCAAGGCACGCGGCACCGAGGACTGGAAGGCCGTGCTGCACGAGGCGAACGAGGACCACCCGCCGACCGAGGAGGCGATGCGCCAGGCGTACGACGACTGGACGCAGCGGTCGCGGGCGTTCCTGGCCGAGACCGGCCTCGTGACACTCCCCGAAGGCGAGACGTGCACGGTCGAGCCATCGCCCGTCTTCACCCGGCCGCTCTTCGCGGTCGCCTCGTACAGCGGCCCGCCGGCGTTCTCGGACAAGCTCGCCGGCCACTTCTTCGTGCCCATCGCCCCCGACGGCACGTCCGACGAGGAGATTCAGAAGCGGCTCGGATCGAACAGCCACGCGTCGATCCCGACGACTGCCGTGCACGAGGCATACCCCGGCCACCACTGGCACATCACATGGAGCAAGATCCACGCACCGAAGCTGCGCCTCGTGCTGGGCACGTCTTTTTTCAGCGAGGGCTGGGCGCTGTACACCGAACGCGTCATGCGTGAACGCGGCTTCTTCACCGACCCGGTCCAGGAGCTCTATCACCTCGAGGCGACGATCTTTCGCGCGGCGCGGATCGTGGTCGACACGAGCCTGCACATGGGCGATATGGACTACGAGGATGCCGTCAGCCACATGGTTGGCGCGACCGCCCTGACGGAGCCGACGGCACGAGCGGAGGTCGGGCGCTACTGCTCGTGGCCCACGCAGGCGTCGAGCTACCTGACCGGATGCCTCGAGATCCTGCGCATCAGACGGCGCTATCTCGATGCCAACGACCAGCTCGGTGTCGAGCCTCTCGACGTGCCGGTCGAGGTGCTGCGCGATTTCCACGACAAGCTGGCCGGCAGTGGCAGGCTCCCAGTCGGCCTCGCCGAACGTGCCCTGATGGACGCCCCGGCGGCCTGAGGGACGAATCTCGCGGCCGTTATGTAGATGCAACCTCAGGGCGGTCGGCGCAATGGAGCCCAACCCTGCCCCGCCCATAAGGTTGCATCCGACGAAGCGAAACAATCTCGTGCGAAGCGTCTGGTGACGGGGCGCTGCCGCAACGATATTGCACGACCCGGGCCCCCTCCCCGGGTCGTGCTTTTTTGTGTCCGGCGTCCGCTCGCGCTAGGTCCGCGTCAGAAGCGCGACGATCGTGGCGACGAGGAGCAGCGCCAGGACGGCCAGCGTTAGCCCGGCGGCTGACGGCTGCGCACGTCGCACCTCGACGAAGGTGCTCAAGAGCCCGGCCGCCGGAGTGGCGAGCAGGATGGTCACCGCGAGGGTGGCCAGCAGCGTCGCCTGGCCGTCGAGATCGAGCACCGAGAGCACGAACGCTGCGCCGAGCAGGAGCGCCGACAGGGCCGTGCCAATGGTCAGTATCCGAGCCGTCCAGGCAACCGACGGCCGTTCGGTCATGGCGACACCGCGCGTGACAACATGCCCACCGCAAACACGAGTGCCACGACCACGAACATCACCGAAAGTGCCTGGTGCGGCACACGATGGGACAGCCGCGCGCCAACGCGGGCGCCGATGAACACGCCGACCACGACCGGGCCGGCGAGCAGCGGATCGATCTGGCCGCGGCTGAAGTACAGCACCGCGCTGGCGGCCGCGGTGGCGCCGAGCATGTACGTGCTGGTCGTCGTCGCGACGCGGATCGGGATGCCCATCAGCACGTTCATCGTCGGCACGTTGACGACGCCTCCGCCGATCCCGAGCAGCCCGGAAAGCGCTCCGGCAACCACCGACACGATCGCGGCCGGACCCAGGTTGCGCGCCCGGTACGCGACGTTCTCCCCCGTCGTCGGCTCGACGTAGCTCCAGTCGTACTCGAGGCGGCCCGGCTCGTCGATCAGCTCCGCCACTTGGGTGCTGCGGCTGCGCAGCATCTGGATCGCCACCGCGACGAGCACGATCGCAAATAGCGCGCTGATCGCCCGCGCGTCGATGAACCCGGCCACGAACCCACCGAAGATGCCGCCGATGACGGTCGCCACGAGCAGGCTCAAGCCGAGCCGCCGGTCGGCAAACCCGCTGGTCAGGTACGAGGCGGACGCGGTCGTCGATACGGCGATGACCCCGAGCAGGCTGACGGCAATCGCGATGTGCACGTCGATACCGAGCACGACCGTCAGCAGCGGCACGATCATCAGCCCGCCGCCAACGCCGAGCAGGGCGCCGAATCCGCCCGCCGCGATCGCGGCGAGGAAGGCGAGCAGCTCGAGAGTGATCACGCGCGCCGATTATCAGCGTACGCCGGGTCGGCCGCCGCTACGATCGGGAACATGTCCGACAGCCAGCCAAACGGTCCCCTCGCTGGCCTGCGCGTCCTCGAGCTGTCGACCGTTCTGGCCGGGCCCTATTGCGCAATGGTTCTGGCCGACCTGGGCGCCGACGTGATCAAGGTCGAACCACCCGAAGGCGACGCGACGCGTGGCTACGGTCCGCCGTGGGTCGGGCCTTCTTCCGAGGGTGGCGAACGGGTCGCCGCGTACTTCCTGTCGGTCAACCGCAACAAGCGCAGCCTGCGGCTCGACCTGCGCCGGGAAGAGGCGCGCGAAGTCGTCCGCCGGCTGATCGTTCGGTCGGACGTGCTGGTGGAGAACTTCCGCCCGGGCGGAATGGCCAAGCTCGGATTGGATGACGCCGTCCTCCGGGAGCTCAACCCGCGGCTGGTCCACTTGTCGATCACCGGCTACGGGCCCGATGGACCCGATGCCGACAAGCCCGGCTACGACTTTGTCGCCCAGGCGGTAGGTGGCCTGATGTCGGTTACCGGCTTCGCCGACGAGGAGAGCGGCCGGCCAACGAAGCTGGGCGTGGCAATTACCGACGTCGTGACCGGCCTCCTCGGCACGATCGGCGTGCTTGCCGCGCTTCGGTCGGGCGTTGGCCAGCGAATCGACGCCTCGCTGCTGGAATCGACCCTGGCGATGCTCATCAATCAGGCCCAGAACGCGTTCGTCGGCGGACAGCAGCCTGCTCGAATGGGCAACGCACATCCGAACATCGTCCCCTACGAGACGTACGCTACGAGCGACGGCGAGATTGCCGTCGCCGTCGGCAGCGAGCGCCAGTGGCCGCGGCTGTGTGCCGTGCTCGAGATCGACGAGCTGGCCAACGATCCGCGCTTCGCGACCAATGACGCCCGGGTCCGCAACCGCGCCGAGCTGCGGCCGATCATCGCCGAGCTGTTCGCGAGGGCCGACTCGGTGCACTGGCTGGCACGGCTGAGCGAGGCCGGCGTGCCGTGCGGGCCGGTCAACGACGTGCTGGGCGCGTTCGAGCAGCCGCAGGCCCGGGCGCGCGAGATGCGCGTGTCGGTCGAGCATCCGACGCTTGGGCCGGTCGAGCAGATCGGCATCCCGATCAAGCTCTCTGCGACGCCCGCCTCCATCAGAACCGCCCCGCCGCTGCTCGGCGAGCACTCGGCCGACGTCCTGGCCGACCTGGGCTACTCCGAGGAGGAGATCGCGGCTCTCCGCGCCACCGGCGCGATCTAGAAAGCGGATCGCGCGTTCCGAACTCATCCGACGTGGGGGATGCCGCTGCCCCGTATCGATGCTCGAATCACCTGGCAAACATCGCCGTGATGCGGATACAGGATGGATGGAGAGCAGATGACAGAGAGATCACTCGACGAACTGGGGCCGGTCGATTACCTGGTCGTGGAGTTTCCAGTAGGCACCTCGGAGCTCACCGGTGAAGGAGCGCTCGAGCTTGCCCGGTTGCATGAGGCGGGAATCATCCGCGTCATGGACCTGGTGATCATCGGCAAGGGCGAAGACGGCTCGATCATGGCCCAGGAGCTCGCCGATCAGAGCGCGCTTGGTCCCCTGGCCCAGCTCGAAGTCGAGCTTGCCGAAACGCTGGCCGAAAGCGACATCGAGAATTTCGGCGCCGCCCTGGAGCCGGGTGACATTGCCGCGGTGCTCGTATACGAGAACCTGTGGGCAGCACCATTCGCGTCGGCCATTCGTCGCGCCGGCGGTCAGCTGATCGCCAACGGACGTATCCCAGTTCAGGCCATGATCGCCGCCGTCCAGGCGGACGAGGCCCTCTTCGAACAAGGAGCCTGAAATGCCGCTCAGACCATCTCGCGTAGGACGTGTCGGCGTAGTCGGCGCGCCCGTCGCCAAGGCTGCCGTCGTCGGTGCTGCTATCTCGCCCGGTCCTTCGCCGGTAGCCAAAGCAGCCGTCGTCGGCGCCGCCGTCAGCCCAGGCCGCTCGCCGGTCGCCAAGGCAGCCGTCGTCGGTGCGGTCGTGACGCCAGGGCGTCGCCGCTTCTAGTCACCCACAAAGGGCTCGCGAGAACCCTTGGTAGACTCTGAAGGACGGCCGACATAGCTCAGCGGTAGAGCAGCTGTTTCGTAAACAGCAGGTCCTCGGTTCAAATCCGAGTGTCGGCTCCACTTCTCGAACTCACCCGTGGCGTGCGACCACGCCCTCGAGCTCCGTGAGCTGACGCCGAGCGTGCTAGCCTCCGGCCGTCGGCCGTCCTGAACGGCCAGCCGGGGGTCGGAGGTTTCCGTGTCGGATCAGGCCATCACCGTCGACTCGGGCGCTGGCGCTTTCAACATGCGCCTCGGCGTGCTCCTCGCGGCAGCCATGTTCGTGCTCGTCGTCGACACCTCCCTGATGAACGTGTCGATCTCTGCCGTCGTCACCGACATCGGTGCGACGGCCAGTGGCGTCCAGGCCGCGATCGCGCTCGAGGCGCTCGTCTCAGCCGCGTTCATCCTGATCAGCAGCAAGGTCGGCGACCTGATCGGGCGCAAGAAGGCGTACGTGCTGGGCCTACTCGGCTACGGCATCGGCGCACTGGCAATGGTCCTTACCCAGAGCCTGCTGCCGATGATCGTCTTCTGGGCGATCTTCGGCGGCCTCGGCGCCTCGCTCCTGCTGCCGGCGATGCAGTCGCTCATTCACGGCAACTTCGAGGGCGCCGCCCAGAAGCGCGTGTACGCCCTGGTCGGCGCATCGGCGGCGATTGCCGCAGCGGTCGGGCCGCTAATCGGCGGCTTCGTGACGACGTTCCTCTCGTGGCGTGTCGGCTTCCTGCTCGAGCTCGTCGTCATCGGCGTCGTGCTGGCCGGCATCGGCATGGTTCGCGACGTGCCGTTCACGGGAGATAGGCGGGTCGACTTCGTCGGCGCCGTCCTGTCAGTGCTGGGAATGGGCGGCATCGTGCTCAGCATCCTTGTCTGGCAGGAAGGTGGCGAGGCTGTTGGGGCACTCCTCGTCATCGGCGCCGTCTCGCTAGTCAGCCTGTGGTTCTGGCTGGTTCGCCAGAAGAAGACCGGCGGCGTGACCTTGCTTGACCCCGATCTGTTGCGCTCAGCCATCTTCCGACTGGGCATCAGCGGCCAGATGCTGCAACAGATTGCCCTTGGCGGCGCGATGATCGCCCTGCCGCTCTTCCTGCAGATGGTTCTCGAATACAACGCCCTGCAGGCCGGCCTGTCGCTCGCGCCGCTGTCGCTGACGATGTTCTTCGTCGCCATCCTCGCCGGTCGGCGGGTGAGCAAGCGCAGACCGGCCGGCATCATCCGCATCGGCTTCGGCCTGCTGGTCATCGGCATGGTCCTGCTCATCCCGATCGTGCCCCGAGCCGACTCCGGACTGTGGCTCGCCGGTCCGCTCGTCATCGCCGGTGCCGGTCTCGGGATGCTCGTCTCGCAGCTCAACAACTACACCCTGGCTCCGATCTCAGGCGAGCGCATCAGCGAAGCCGCGGGCGTCAACTCGGCCGCGGGGTCATTTGGCCTGTCGTTCGGCCTCGCCTTCGCCGGTGGGCTGATGCTTGCCTCGCTAGCCCTGACGTTT
>DASQLS010000353.1:0-20400 GCA_035629915.1 Candidatus Limnocylindrales bacterium
GATACCGGTCACGACAAGCTGATCCGCACCATCCGCGGCTTCGGCTACACCCTTCGCGCCGAAGGCGTCTAGAGTCCCGCCGGCCATTCGCCACTCGGGAGAAGCCGACACGTGACGCTGCGCACCAGGCTGCTGTTGACAGTTGGGCTGCTGCTTGCAGTTGCCCTCGTCGCATCGGGCGGCCTGGTCGTGGGTATCACGCGGACGAGCCTGATCGGTCAGCTCGATGTCGAGCTGATCAGGTTCACCGATGCCGACCTGGAGCAACCCGGCCCGCGCGCAGCCAACGATCCAACCGGTCGTCGATTTGCGGTCCTTGTCTACAACCGACAGGGCGAGCAGGTCGAAGCCCGGGCGTCGGGACCTTCCTACGCTCCCGACCCGCTGCCTTCGATGCCGGCTGCCGGCGACGCGGCGCTGCCCCTCCAGCGAATCGTTGAGCGGAGCTCGATCGACGGTTCGCTTTCGTATCGAATGCTGGCACTTGCCGGAACGGGCCCGGCCCAGGGCCTGACCTTCGTCCTCGGTGCGCCGATGAGCGGCGTCGAGCGCTCGGTCAACGTGATGGTCTCGGCCCTCGCCGTGGTCGGGTTGATCGTGCTCGCGCTCGTCCTGATCGTCGGCTGGTTCATCATCCGGCGCGACCTGAGCCCGCTCGAGAAGATGACCGCAACGGCGGAGAGCATCTCGGCCGGCGACCTGACGCAACGTGTCGCCGTCGACGAGGACCACTCCGAAGTCGGCCGGCTGGGTGAGGCGTTCAACTCGATGCTCGACAAGATCCAGGCCTCGTTCGACAGCCAGCAGGCTGCGCTCGTTGCCAAGGAGCGCAGCGAGAGCCAGTTGCGCCAGTTCGTGGCCGACGCGTCACACGAGCTGCGCACGCCACTGACCGCGGTGCGCGGCTATTCGGAGCTATACCGCGCCGGCGGCTTGGCCGACGATGCGGACCTGGACCAGGCGATGGCACGCATCGGCAGCGAAAGCAGGCGTATGGCGGCACTCGTTGAGGACCTGCTGCTGCTCGCTCGACTCGACCAGGGTCGGCCGCTGCGCCACGACCCCGTCGCACTGAGTGACATCGTCGGCGATGCGCTCAACGACCTCCAGGCGGTCGAGCCGGCACGGCCGGTGAACGCGACCGTCGAGCCAGACGTCGTCGTTACCGGCGACGAGGACCGGCTGCGCCAGGTGATCGGCAATCTGCTGACCAACGTGCGCGTCCATACGCCGGCCGAGACGCCCGTCGACGTCAACCTTGGCACGGCCGACGGCATGGCCGTCCTGACCATTTCTGACCACGGCCCGGGCATCGATCCGGCGCACGTCGAGCACATCTTCGATCGTTTCTATCGCGCTGATCCGGGCCGATCGCGAGACCGCGGCGGCAGTGGACTCGGACTCTCCATCGCGGCATCGGTCGCCACTGCCCATGCCGGCACGATCGGCTACTCCGCCACTCCAGGTGGCGGCGCCACGTTTACCGTCACCCTGCCGCGCGGCTGAGGCGAATTCACAGCCAACCGTAAGCCGGCCAACAGTCGCGGCCCAGCCTGCCCTCCGAGCATTCGGGAAAACCGATGGAGGGCTTCGCCCATGAAACGTCTCATCTGGCTACCAGTTGCGGGCTTCCTGCTCGTCGCCGGCGCCGCGGTCGCTGTTGCCGCGCCGCAGATCCAGACCACCGCGTCGTCGATCTTCAATGCTTCGATGCCGACAACCAGCCCAGACGCGACGCCCGCTCCGACCGACGAGAAGGACGGCGACGATTCCGAGGGCGGCGAGAGCAGCGACGGCAAGCACGGAATTCGCCATGCCGTCGGCGACATGCTCGATGAGGTTCTGAGCGACCTCGTCAGCGAGGGCGTGATCACGCAGGCTCAGGCCGACACGATCGTCGCGGCACTCGAGGACGCTGCCGAGCAGCAGCGCGCCGACATCGAGGCTGAGATGGACGAGCTGATGCAGAACATGGAGCAGATCCAGGGCTTCCTCGAGGACGGCGTCATCACCCAGGAAGAAGTCGACCAGCTGCCGGCCGACTCCGCGCTGCGCGAGCTGTTCAACAGCATCGCCCAGGACGGCGAGATCAACCTCGATGAGCTGAGCGAGCTCGGCCCCGGCCTTCTTCGCGGCCTGCCCGGACTACCCGGCTTCGGCCCGGAGGTCCACCAGTTCCGCGGTCCCGGCGATGGCCAGGGCGGCCCAGGCTTCAGCTTCGAGATGCCGGAATGGCTGACCCCGGACACGGGCACCGATTCCGACCCCGACTCGGGCACAGGCTCCGACTCGAACAGTTAACTCCAACAGGGTCAGAAAGCTGACCCTGGTCGCTCCTCAATCACCGGAGGGTCTTCTCCCGAGACCCTCCGGTTTTTCTCTGTCCAGGCGTCAGATGCGACGGATCAGCGTGACACCATCCCGAATCGGGAGCATCACGCACTCGACCCGGGGATCGCTGGCCACCATGTCGTTGAACGCACGCAGGGCAACGGTGCTTTCGTCGGTCGCAGCGGCGTTCAGTACGTCTCCTGACCACAGCACGTTGTCGACGCAGATCAGGCCGCCGGCTTCCAGATGGGGCAGGATCGCCTCGTAGTAGTCGCCGTAGGACGGCTTGTCGGCGTCGATGAACACAAAGTCGAACGTGCCCTCGAGACCTTCCAGCGTCTCGATCGCCGGGCCGAGGCGCAGTTCGATCATTGCCGCGTACGGCGACTTGTCGAAGTAGCGCTGGGCGAGCTCGGCATGGCGCGGGTCGATCTCGCACGTCACGATGCGGCCGTCGGCGGGTAGCGCCTCGGCCATCGACAATGCCGAGTAACCGGTGAAGGTGCCGATCTCGAGCACGTGCCGCGCGCCGACGGCCGCGACGAGGGTCTTCAGGAAGCGGCCTTCGAGCCGGCCTACCATCATGCCGGACCAACGGGAGAAGTCGCGCGTCTCAGCTGCGAGCTCGGCCAGCAGCGCCGGCTCGGCCGAGGAGTGCTCGGTCGCATAACGCTCAATGGCTGGATCGGTGATTTCGGGCATCGATCAATCGTCGCACCAAACGTCCTCCAAACGCGGCGAGACTTTGTTCATTGTCTTGACAAGGCCAGCGAGGAGCGCGCACTATTCGCTTTGTCAACTGACTTGGCAAAGTACCCGCATGACCGCGTTCGCAGGGACGGACAACGCGGCGCGAGGAGGCGGGACGCCGGTCAGGCCCCAAAGAAGAGGCGATGGCCAACCTGCCCGAAAAAGCCACGCATCAGCAGACGCGCGCGTTCAACCAACAGCTAGTTCTGCGCGCGATCTACGACCGCAGCGCGATCAGCCGCGCCGAGGTCGCACGCGTCACGGGTCTGACGCGGACCTCCGTATCGAGTCTCGTCGGCGACCTGATTCGCGACGGGCTTGTCGAGGAGACGGGCCGCGGGCCGTCGACCGGCGGCAAGGCGCCGATCCTGGTCCAGGTCCGCGCCCAGGGCCGCCACCTGATCGGGCTCGACCTGGGTGAGTCGCACTTCACCGGAGCGACGGTCGACCTGCGCGGCAGGATCATCAAATCGGAATCCGTCGCGCTCGAAGGGCGCGACGGCGGAGAGGCCGTTCAGGCCGTGGTCGGTCTCATCGAGGGCCTCGTCAATAGCAATGGCGCCAGCCCGCTGCTGGGCATCGGCATCGGCGCACCGGGGCTGATCAATTCGCGCACCGGAACCGTTCGCTGGGCAGTGAATCTCGACTGGACCGACCTGCCCCTTGGCCAGATAGTCGGCGAGCGGTTCGGCGTCCCCGTAGTCGTCGCCAACGACAGTCAGGCTGCGGCGGTGGCCGAGCTGACCTTCGGTCCGGTGCCACGTCCAGACAACCTGATCGTGGTCAGAGTTGGACGCGGCATCGGCGCCGGCATCATCCTCGACGGCCAGTTGCACCAAGGCGATGGTTCGGGCGCCGGCGAGATCGGCCATTCGATCTTCGGCATCAGTTCGGCGACGCCGCGAGGCCCGGCCCTCGCACCCTGTCGCTGCGGCCGTGTGGGCTGCCTCGAGACGGTGGCCAGCATGGCCGCGATGATCGCCGCGGCTCACCACAGAGTGCCCGAGATCAACAACGAGCAGTCGCTCATTGCCGCCTTCAAGGCCGGCAACGAGCCCGTGCGGCGCATCGTCCTTGAGGCCGGGCAGATGCTCGGCGTCGGCATCGCTGCGCTGATCAGCTCGCTCAATGTCAACCACGTGTTGCTGATCGGCCCCGCCGCACACCTCGGCCGCGAGTGGCTCGAGGCGGTTCGCCGCCAGGCTCAGTGGAATGCGCTGCCGCTGCTCGCCCAGGACACGAGGATCGAGCTTGGCGAGGCGCAGGACGACGACGTGCTGATCGGCGCGTCGGCGCTGTTGATGAACGAAGAGCTCGGCTTGAGCCTCGCCCGGTGACCCGGTGACCCTCGTCTTGCCCATGGCCGCCATCGCCGAAGCCCCAGCTTCGGCGATGGTCCGGCCAATCCCCGAACGGGATGGAGCGCAGCTGCTCACGGTGGGCATCGACGTCGGCGGCACGAAGACGGCGTGCGTCGTGACCGACTCGGACGATCAGGTCCTGATGCACTCGGTTCAACCAACAGAGGCCGATCGCCTGACCGGGCAGCTGAGTGACCTCGTGCGCAGCGCGATCGATCATTTCGCCGCCGATGACGGGCGGGCCATCGCAGCCGTCGGTGTGGCCGTGCCGGGCTATGTCGAGCCGCGGACGGGAACTGTCGGCCTCGCCGTGAACCTCGGCGGCAGCGACCTGGCACTCGGGCCGCTGCTGGAGGAAGCGGTCGGCCTGCCGTGCTACGTGGAGCACGACGCGCGCGCCGCCGCGGCATGGGTCCATGCGACCACGAACGAAGCGGCTGGCGACTCGGCCGAGCAGACCGACATGGCCTACCTCAGCGTGGGCACTGGAATCTCGGCCGGGATCGTGCTCGACGGTCGCGTGCTGCGCGGCGCGAACGGCCTTGCCGGCGAGATCGGCCACATCGTCGGCGATCCGGCCGCCGGACGCTGCGCCTGCGGCCTCGACGGTTGCTACGAGGTGATCGCGGCCGGACCGGCCATCACCCGACTGGCGCGCCAGACGCGCGCGGCGGCGCCCGGCGACCACAGCACCCTGCCGCACGATCCAACAGCCGCCGACGTCTTCCGCGCCGCTGCAGAGGGCGACGCGATTGCCGCCGATCTCGCCGCGACCGTTGCTGGACGCCTCGCGCACATCATCCGCGGCCTGGTTCTGACGCTTGGCGTCAACCACGTAGTGGTCGGCGGCGGCGTCGCCGCGGCCGGCGATGCACTGCTCAATCCGCTGCTCGAGGCCATTGGGCGCGAGCGACTTGCCTCACCTCTGGTCGAGGCTGCCTTCTCAAGGACTAATATCGAGCTTCTCTCGCCCAGCGTCGAAGCCGGCGCACGGGGAGCGGCGGCAATTGCGCGCCAGCGAGTCGAAGCCGATCACCGAGAGGGGGTGGGCTAGCGATAGAGAGACGCAGGAGGTCCGAATACCCCATCATTCAAGTAGCCACCGAGCCGACCACCTGGCTGGCTCACCCAAATTGCCGAGGGATCGTTTTAACAGGCAGCACTGAGGAGGAGTCCTGAATGGGGAACAAAAACTGGTGGGCCATGATCGTGGTTGCGATGATGGTCGTAGTGGCGTGTACCACGCCAGCCGCATCACTGCGGCCGTCAGGTACCGCCGCGCCTAGCGCAACGGCGGCAGGGCCGACGGATGCGCCGAGCGAGGAGCCGTCCGAGGAGCCGAGCGAGGAGCCTTCAGAAGAGCCCAGCGAGGAGCCGAGCGAGGAGCCGTCCGAGGAGCCCAGCGAGGAGCCGAGCGAGGAGCCGTCCGAGTCACCGAGCGGCGAGCCGTCAGGCCTGGCGCTTCCGACCGTTCCGACCGGTTACACCGAGCTCGACGCCGCACTGAACGGCGACTACGCGGGCGCGGCAGTCAACATCCAGACGCAGTGGATTGGTGGCGAGGGCGACAACTTCGCAGCAGCCATCGCCGACTTCGTGGCCGAGACCGGGATCGCGATCCAGGTCGACAGCATTGGCTCAAGCCACGAGACCGTCCTGCGCACCCGCATCGAAGGCGGGCAGCCGCCCGACCTGGCCATGCTCGCCCAGCCGACGGCCGTCCTGGCCTACGCCGCGGACGATCGCCTGGTCGACGTCGCAACTTTCATGGATCCCACCAAGCTCGTCGACGAGCATTCGGCGACGGTCGGACTGGTCTCCGAGGGAGACGCAGTGTGGGGCATCCCCTACAAGGCCGACGTCAAGTCGACCGTTTGGTATCCGATCCATTTCTTCGAGGACAACGGTCTCGAAATTCCCACGACCTGGGATGAGATGACCGCGCTCGAGGATCAGATCATCGCCCTTGGCGCCGCTCCGTGGTGCATGGGCATGGAGGCCGGCACGGCAACGGGCTGGCAGTTCACCGACTGGGTCGAGGAGATCATGCTCCGCACCCAGACGCCCGAGGTCTACAACCAGTGGATCACGCACGAGCTGCCGTTCAACTCTGAGCCGGTTCGCGCCGCGTTCCAGCGGATCACGGACCTGATCTTCAAGGAAGGCAACGTCTTCGGCGGTACCGGCTCGGTCATGGCCACTCCGCAGACCACTCCGTTCGACCCGGCCTTCCCGGTCGACGACAACTGGGATGGCTTCATCCCCGGTTGCGCGATGCACAAGATCCCGACCTGGTACGGACCTGACTTCTTCCCGGATGTCCGGGCAGGCGGTCCAGGCACCGTTACCCAGTACGAGATCGGCACCGACATCGGCCTGTTCTACCTGCCGATGATCAACGAGGAGCAGGGCACGCCGGCACTTGGCTCGGCAGACACCCTGATGGTCCTCAACAAGGACTATTCGGCCGCACCGGAGAACACCGAGAACGCGGTTCGAGCCGTCGCAGAGTTCCTCTCGACCCCGCAGGGTACCCAGCGGTGGATCGAGGCGGGCAGCGCGATCTCGGCCAACAACACGACTCCGCAGGAGTGGTACGCGGGCTTCCCGAAGCTTGATATCGCTGCTCAGATCGTGAACAACGCCTCTTACGTCGGTTTCGACGCCTCCGACCTGATGCCGCCTGAGGTGGGTGCCGGAGCGTTCTGGACCGAGTCAGTGAACCTGGTTTCGAATGGTCCGGACTACCTGGACCAGGCACTCCAGAACATCGACGCGGCCTGGCCGACGGAGTAACCGTCGCCGGGTAACCGAGTCAAAAAGAGGCGCGCCGCGCAAGCGGCGCGCCTCTACTATTTGCCCCGAGGAGGAGGGTGGCAATGAAGGACCTTGTCCGAACCGATGCGGAGGCGCGCGACCGCGACCTGGGCAAATACCTGCTGCCCATCGGCGGCATCGTCGGCATCATCGTCATCATCCTCGGCCTCACCATCCTTGCCGATCCACGCGCCGGACAGAACCTGCTCGCGTCGATCTACGAGTTCCTCGGCAACCCGGAAGGTGCGCTCGCGCTGCGGCGCAATCAGGGCGACCTGGAGCTGGCCAAGATCCTGCTCGCGATCGTCGCCATCGCCATCGGCGTTGGTGGCGTCTGGCTGCTCTACGCGGGAGTAAGCGCGATCGTCGGCCTGCTCGGCCCGCGCTGGCAGGACCGCATCATCCCGTGGGTCTTCATCCTGCCGGCGCTCGCGCTGCTGACCCTGTACCTCGTCTATCCAACGGCGGCGACGATCATCGCCAGCTTCACCGACGGCACGAACGGCGATCCATTAAGGCACTACAAGGAGCTCACCACTCCGCCTTTCGTCGCCATCTTCCGCAACAACCTTCTGTGGCTGGTGATTGGCACGCTCGGCAGCGTCGGGCTCGGCCTGCTGATCGCGGGACTCGTCGATCGGGTCCGTCGCGAGGCGCTGGCCAAGACATTCATCTTCCTGCCGCTGGCCATCTCGCTCGTCGGCGCGTCGGTCATCTGGCGCTTCGTCTACCAGTGGCGCCCCGAAGGGCAGCCGCAGTACGGACTGCTGAATGCCATCTGGACCGGCCTCGGCTTTGATCCGGTGCTCTGGATCCAGACGCCGCCGATCAACACCTACGCGTTGATCGTAATCATGATCTGGCTCCAGACAGGCTTCGCGATGGTCATCCTGTCGGCGGCGATCAAGGGCGTGTCGACAGAGATCCTCGAGGCCGCTCGGCTCGACGGTGCGAGCGAGCGGCAGATCTTCTTCAGCGTGATCGTGCCGATCATCAAGGGCTCGATCCTGACCGTGGCAACGACGATTGCCATCGTCGTGCTCAAGATCTTCGACATCGTGTACGTGATGACCGGCGGGCGGTTCGACACCGACGTGGTCGCCAACCGGATGTTCCTCGAGAAATTCCAGTTCTTCAATGACGGCCGCGCCGCGGCGCTGGCAACGGTCCTGTTCCTGGCCGTGCTGCCGATCATGATCGTCAACGTTCGCAATCTGCGTAAGCAGGGAGTCGGCTCATGAGCGCACCAGCCCAGACCGCCGAGAAGGGCGCCGCTCGCGTCGCCTGGCGGCCATCGTTCCTGCGCAGCTGGCCGCTGCGCATCGCGGTCATCGCGATCTGCGCACTGTGGACCATCCCGACCCTCGGCCTGCTCGTCACGTCGTTCCGCAACCCGCGCGACATCACCCAGACCGGCTGGTGGACGGCACTGCTCAACCCGCTTCAGGCCGGCCAGTGGACGCTCGCCAACTACGGCGTCGTGCTCGGCAGCGAGGGCATGATCAACGCCTTCCTGAACAGCCTCATCGTCACCATTCCGGCGACCTTCATCCCGATCACGATCGCCGCCTTCGCGGCCTACGCCTTTGCCTGGATCCGCTTCCCGTTCCGCGGCCTGCTGTTCGCGATCGTCGTCGGCCTGCTGGTCGTGCCGCTCCAGATGTCGCTCATCCCGGTCCTGCAGCTGTACAGCGACCAGGCGCTGGGCCTGTACGGCACATTCCTCGGCATCTGGCTGGCGCACACGGCGTTCGGCCTGCCGCTGGCCATCTTCCTGCTCTACAACTACATCTCGCAGTTGCCGCGCGACCTGTTCGAGTCGGCCGCGATCGACGGCGCGACCCACTTCCAGACGTTCATGCGCATCGTCTTACCACTCTCGATCCCGGCACTCGGCGCCTTTGCCATCTTCCAGTTCCTGTGGGTCTGGAACGACCTGCTCGTGGCACTCGTTTTCCTCGGCGTCGACGCGGGGTCGCGGGTGATGCCCACGGCGCTCTACAACCTGGTCGGCAACCGCGGCGAGCAGTGGCACATCCTGACTGCCGGTGCGTTCGTGACGATGATCGTGCCACTGGCCGTGTTCCTGCTCCTCCAGCGCGCGTTCGTTCGAGGGATCCTGGCCGGCTCCGTCAAGTCATGACCTCGGGGCGACTCATGGTCGCCTTCGTCGGCAGGGAACTGCCGGCGGAGGTGGCCGAGGCCATCGCGGCTCGCCCTGTCGCCGGCGTAACCCTCTTCGCGCATCACAACGTCGACTCGCCCGGCCAGGTACGCGCCCTGAGCGCGCAGCTTCAGGCGGCACATCCGGCCGAGCTGCGACCGATGCTCATCGCCACCGACCAGGAGGGCGGGCAGCTCAACGCCCTGGGCACGCAGACGACCCAGTTCGCCGGCGCGATGGCGCTCGGCGCGGCAGGTGACGAGGATCTCGCCGAGCGCGTGGCACGGGCCACCGCGATCGAGCTGCGCGCCGTCGGCGTCAACGTCAACTACGCCCCGGTGTGCGACCTCGCCACGAACCCTGCCAATCCCGGCCTCGGCATCCGCTCCTTCGGCGACGATCCGCAGGCCGTCGCCGGCCTGGCCGCGGCGACCGTGCGCGGCCTCCAGGCCGAGGGCGTTGCGGGTACGGCCAAGCACTTCCCCGGTTCGGGCGAGGCGGCGGCGGACACTCATCACGAGCTGGCCGTGGTCGCCGGCGATCAGGCGCGTCTCGAAGCACGAGAGCTGGTCCCGTTTCGTGCCGCGATCGAAGCCGGGGCGAAGCTGATGATGGCCGGCCATCAGGCGCTGCCTGAGCTGACCGGCGATCCGAACATGCCGGCCAGCCTCGCACGCGAGGCTATCACCGACCTGTTGCGCGACGGTCTTGGCTTCGAGGGACTGTCGATCACCGACGCGCTCGACATGCGCTCGCTGGCCCAGGGCGCCGCACAGATCGTGGACGTCATCGTGGCACTCCGCGCCGGGCAGGACCTGCTGCTCGGCACGGCCGACCCGGAGCTGATCGCACGAATGGAGCAGGGCGTCACACAGGCGGAGAAGCGCGGGCTGCTGGATCGAGCCGCCAACAAGCGGTCGCTGGAGCGCCTGGCGGAGACCCGTCAATGGTTGCGGGGTTTCGAGCAGCCGCCGATCGAGGTCGTCGGATGCGCCGACCACCAGGCGATCGCGGCTGAGCTCGCCGCCCGGTCGATGACCCTCGTGCGCGACGAGGCGGGGCTGCTGCCGGTCAGGCTCGGTGCCAACGCTCGCGTAGCAGTCGTCCACTCCCGGCCGGCTGACCTGACGCCGGCCGACACTTCCTCGTTCGTGGCACCTACGCTGGCCGCGGCTGTAGGTCGCCGATTCGCGAACGTCGATGAGCTGCTGACGGCCGAGGTACCAAGCAGCGAAGAGATCGCAGGCATTGGCCACAGGCTGGCCGATTACGACCTGGTGATCCTGGGGACCTTCTCGGCTCACCTTCAAGCCGCTCAGGCCGATCTTGCCCGGACGGTGCTTGCGGCGAAGCGGCCGACCGTCACAGTCGCCCTGCGCACGCCGTGGGACCTGACCGCGTACCCCGATGCAGCGACCCATGTCTGCTCGTTCGGGATCCTGCCGCCGTCGACCGAGGCGCTGGCAGCCGCGCTCTTTGGTGAGACGTCGTTCCAGGGTCGGTTGCCCGTCCGGCTGGGCGACCTGTATCCGCGCGGTCACGGCCTGCGTGGCAAGGCTCTCGCCGCATGACGCTGCGCGACGAGATACTCGAACAGCCTGCCGCCGCGCAACGCCTGCTCGAGGCCGCTCCCGAATCGTTCGCCGGGATCGCCGCGGCACTGCGCGCCAGGCGGCCGCGCTTCGCGGTGATTGCAGCGCGCGGGACATCGGACAACGCGGCGCTCTACGCGCAGTACCTCTTCGCGGTGCGCAACGGCCTGCTCGTCGCGCTCGCGACACCATCGACGATCACGCTCTACGGCGGTCACCCCAACATGTCCGACGCGCTGGTGATCGGCATCTCGCAGTCGGGCCGCTCGCCGGACATCATCGCCGTGCTCGACGAGGCACGGGCCCAGGGCGCGCCGACGATCGCAATGACCAACGACCCCGGATCGCCGCTCGCAGAGGCCGCCGAGCACGTCGTCGACCTGCGCGCCGGGCCCGAGCTGGCCACTGCGGCGACCAAGAGCTACACCACCGAGCTGCTCGCGGTGACGCTGCTGTCCACCGCTCTCGACGCGGCCTCGGCTTCAGAGGCGTCCGATCTCCAGCATGTGCCCGAACTCATGGCAGAGGCGATGTCTGCCGAGGAGACGGCACGTTCCATTGCCAACGGCCACGGCGACCGGACGCGCTGTCTGGTACTCGGCCGCGGCTACGACTACGCCACCGCCCGGGAGTGGTCGCTCAAGCTGACCGAGATGGCCCAGTTGCACGCGCTGGCGTACTCCACTGCCGATTTCGAGCACGGGCCACTCGCTCTCGCCGAGCCGGGCTTCGAGGTGCTCGCCGTCGCGCCGCGCGGCGTGTCGCTGGATGCTCAGTTCGACGTGTTGCGCCGCCTCCGCCGCGAACACGGCGCGCGACTGTTGGTCATCAGTGACGCGGCGGACGCACTCAAGCTCGACGAGGGCCTGCCGCTGCCGGCCGGCATTCCGCAGTGGCTGACGCCGCTCATCTCGATCATCCCGGGCCAGCTCTACGCGTACTACGTGACGCTGGCGCGCGGTCTCGATCCCGACCGGCCGCGGACGATCAGCAAGGTGACCGAAACGACCTAGCCTGGCGTCTCCGTCCTCGTTGACCGTGCCCCAGACATCAGTAGACCCACACTCCGGGAACGAGTGTGGGTCTGCCTCAGTTGTTCGGTGATCCGCGCGGCGACAGACACGTATCGCGCTCGCCCCGGATCACCTGATTCAGCCGGCGCGCGTATCAGTGCTGATGTTGCCCGCTCGGGGCCGGGTGGCGAGGTTACTCACGCGTTCACTCGGGTCCGCGGTGATGGGCAGGATCCGTGAAGCACCGTCGTGCAGGACCCTCCAATCTTGCCGTCCAATACGGCGGTAGCGGTCGTTGGTCACGCTCGCACCTCTCAAGAACCGAGTCTACTCCCGGCGGTCAACCCGTACGAATCGGTATGCGGCCGACCCGTTACGCGGTCATAACGGAGCGCGATAGACGCGCAGATCGTCGATCGCCGCCTCGACCAGGTGATCGGCGCCGGCATCGACCGCCTCGGCCAACAGCCGGATCGTCTGGCCTGCGTAGGCGTCGAGGCTCACCGTCGCCGTCGTCCAATCGGCGTTGCGATGGGTGCCGTTGGCCAACTGAACGAAGACGACAGTGCCGTTGACCTTGATTCGAAGCTGGTCGCCTGTTTTCGCCTGGGCGTTGTGGGCGAACGTATAGCGGAACGACAGCGTCCAGCCGGTGCTGCCCGGGCTGCCGAGCGGCAGCGTCGGCGACAACGCAGACGTGACGCCACCGTCGACGTCGTTGCCCGTCACCGAGCTGCCCGTCAGCGCGCCGGTAACGAGCGAGGCAAGGCCGCTGAAGCCGTAGGCACGCTGCTTGATGCCAGCCGCGTTGGTCGTCTTCTGAGCGGTGCCTCGCTCCCAGAGGCCGCTCGTCGCCGTGTCCGTTCCGGCTGCGTTGATCTGCCAGCCACGGCCGGTCTCGAAGTCGTCGTTGAGTGGCCCGCAGTGAGTGACGCCAAGGTCCGCGGCGCGGTACGGGCAGTCGGATTGCTCGAGGAAGAAGAGCACCGCCTCGTCGTTGCGCGCCGTCTGCGCGTCGATGATGTCGTCGGGTGGATAGAAGCCGCCCACGTTCGATCCATCGGTCGGATACATCTCGATGGTGAACGCGAAGATCCGCTGGTCGCCGTAAAGCCAGTCGCTGGCGGCGCCGTCGAGGATGTACAGGTCGCTCATCTGCTGGGCGACGTAACCGTTGCGATCGGCCATTCCGTGACCCAGGGCCTGGAAGGCGAGCAGGTCGTCGGGGCTCATCGTCCGCGGCAGATCGGCCGTCGTGTAGCCATATGGCCACATGATCTCTTCGTTGAACGTGTGCCACGAGATCGCCGCGCGGATCTGCTGGCGGCCGTTGATGACTCGGCTCAGAACGAAGTCGCGCAGCGCGGCGATCTCCGGCGTCGACCACGGCGCGGGACCGCGATAGGTAGTCGTGCCGGGCTGGCCGCTCGAACCGCCGCAGCAGCCCCACTTGAAGCCCCAGTTGCGGTTGAGGTCGACACCGGGCACAGCTGAGCCTTCGATCAACTGGCGGTTTCGGCGCCAGTTCTGGAAGGCCGTCGAATCGGAGATGTCCCATTCGGCGCCGTCGGGATTGACCATCGGCACGATCCACACCTCGCGACCCTTGACGATGTCGGTCACGCGTTGCTCGAGCGGGTTCTCGATGTTTGCCGGGTTGGAGCGGTAGTTTTCGGACAGCACCGCGATGATGTGGAGCGCCATTTCGACGGTCAGGTGCTCGCGCGCATGGTGGAGCGAATCCATCAGCACCTCGGGTTCGTCCTCGTCCGAGCCGACGTTGTCGCTGATCTTCACCGCCCAGATCGAGCGACCCTCGTAGCTGGTGCCGATCGTGCGCTTGCTGACGATGGATGGCCGAGCGGCCACGGCCGCGTCGATCGCTGCCTCCAGCTCGGCGTAGTCGTGATAGCCCTCGAAGCCGTCGGGGTAGCCGGCCTCACTCACGGCACTGACCGGGGCGGCCGCGCCAAGCGCGCCGAGCAGCATCGCCGCCAGCGCGAGCGCGACCGCGAGCCGGTTCACGGCGTCTTGAAGACGCGCACGTCGTCGATCGCCGCCTCGACCAGGTTGTCGGTTTCGCCGTCGGCCGCCTGGAACAGAAGCCGGACGTTCTTGCCCGCGAACGCACTCAGGCTGAGCTCGACCGTCTCCCATGCCGCGGCCCGCGCCACGTCGCTGCCGGACTGGCTCCACACGACCGTCTTGGTCGTGCCGCGGATCACCGTCAGGCGCACGAAGTCGGCAGGGCTCGAGCCCGCGTCATGGGCGAACGTGTAGCTGAAGCGAACCATGGTCTTGCCCGTCGCGGTGAACAGCTTGGATCGTGCCCAGGTCGTGCCGTCCACATCGTTCGCCTGGGCGTCGGCGCCCGAGTCGGCGCCGGTGAC
Source organism: Candidatus Limnocylindrales bacterium (assembly GCA_035629915.1). Lineage (GTDB taxonomy): Bacteria > Chloroflexota > Limnocylindria > Limnocylindrales > CSP1-4 > JALYGJ01. The sequence goes on from DASQLS010000353.1 coordinate 14,419, forward strand.
GAGCGCCGCCATGCCACTGACGACGCTGGTCGTCTGCATCAGGTTGGTGCCATCGGTCGTCTCGGCCGGAATGCCCTGCGCCCAACGGCCGCTGGTGGTGCCACCGAACTTCCAGCCGCGGGCGGTCTCGAAGTCATCGTTGATCGGCCCGCAGTGTGTCGCGCCGAGGCCGGCGGCACGATAGACGCAGTCGGCCTGTTCGAGGAAATAGAGCACCGTCTCGGTGTTCCGTACCACCTCACGCTGGATGACCGTATCGGGCGGGTGGAAGCCACCGCAGCCGCTGCAGGTGAAGCTCGGGTACATCTCGATCGTGTAGATGAAGATGCGCTGGTCGCCATACGCCCACGCCGGGAAGTCGCCGTCATAGATGTACGAGTCGCTGCCCTGGCGTGAGCGGTAACCGTTGAGCTCAGCCATCCGCTGGCCGATGGTCACGAACGCGGTGTGATCGTCCTGAGTCATCTGCGGCGGCACATCATCCTTGGTGAAGCCGTATGGCCACATCACGAACTCGCCGGTGGTGTGCCAGTTGAAGATTGCCTTGATCTGTTGCACACCACCGATCCGGCGGCTGAGGATGAAGTCGCGCAGGACCACGTTCTCGACGGCCTGGAACGGAAACTGGCCTCGAAATTGTGAAGATCCGGGACTGGCCGACGAGCCGCCGCAGCAGGCCCACATGTAGTCCCAATTGCGGTTGAGATCGATGCCGATCTTGTCCGAATCCGGAATGGTCTGGCGGTTCTTGCGCCAACCGTGCCACTCACCGTCGAGGTGGTCGTACTCGGCTCCGTCGGGGTTGAGCATTGGGATGATCCAGATCTCGCGCGTGTTGACGAGCTTCGTGACGCGCTTGCCGAGCACATCCTTCTTGCCGTAGTTCGTGGTCAGCAGCTCGATCATGTACAGCGACATCTCGACGGTGAGGTGCTCGCGCGCATGCATGGCGCTCTCGGCCAGCACCTCCGGCTCTGCCTCGTCGCGGTCGACACGGTCGCTGATCTTGACTGCCCAGATGTCGCGACCCTCGAAGCTCTGGCCGAGGGTGTAGCGCTTCAGGATCGCGCCCGTTCCCTGGCCATAGGTCGCTTCGGCGGCGGCGAGCACGGCGCCGACCTCGGCATGGGTGTGGTAGCCCTCGTAGCCCGGTGGGAAGTCGGTCGTCTCGGCGGTGGCGGCTGACGGCCACGCGGCGAGGATCGCGACAAGAACCATCGACAACGCGAGTCTGACCTTCATCCCCTCTCCCCTTGCACTCCGGTGGTTCGGTTTACGGCGTCTGCGAGACGCGCACGTTTTCAACGGCGGCCTCGACGAGGCTGTCGCCGGCGCCGTCGAGGGCGGTGAACCGAAGCCGAATGGTCTGGCCGGCCCACGCGTTGAGGCTGAAGATCTTTGCCGTCCACGTCGCGTTTCGCTCACTGGCCTTGCCCTTGACCGTCCAGATCTTGGTCGCGCTGGCACCCTGAACGACGCTCAGCCGCAGGTAGTCCGCGTCGGTAGCGGTTGTGTCGTGGGCGAAGGTGAAGCGGAACTTGACGCGCCACTTGCCCGGACCCAGCTGGATCGGCGGCGAAAGCGCGGTCGTCTGGCCATCGACATCATTGGCGTGCGCATCCGCGCCGGTAGAGGCACCAGTGACGAGGGCGGCCTGCCCGCTCGAAACAGTGGCCTTCTGCTTGGTGCCGCCAGTAGTGATGCTCGCTTCGGGGATCGCCCGCTCCCAGCCGCCGCTGGGCTGGTCAGCATCGAAGCTCCACCCGCGGTCGGCCTCGAAGTCGTCGTTTAGCGGCCCGCAATGGGTTGCCGCCAGACCAGCCGCCCGATACGGGCAGTCCGCGTACTCGATGAAGCGCAGCACCAACTCGCGGTTGTTGGCCAGCTCGGCCTCGGTCTCGGCGAGCGTCGGGTAGTAGCGCAACACGGCGCCCTTCTTCATCTCGACCGTGTAGGTGAAGATGCGATACAGGTTGTAGGCCCAGTCATCCTGGTCGCCGTCGACGATGTACCAGTCGGCGCCCTGCTGGGGGGTATAGCCGTTGGTCGAGGCGAGCTCCTGGCCGAGCGCCTTGAACGCGCGCCAGTCGTCATAGGCCATGTCCGGCGGCACGTCCGTCCTCGTGTATGCGTACGGCCAGAGCACTTTCCGACCTGCGGTGTGCCAACCGATGCTCGAGGTGATCTGCTGGCGACCGTCGACGACACGACTGTCGATGAAGTCGCGGTAGGCCTGCACCTCGGGCGCCCACCACGGCTCGGGACCGCGGTAGTTGTCGCTCGCCGGGTTGGAGCTCGATCCGCCACAGCAGCCCCACTGGTAGCCGAACTGGCGATTGAGATCGACGCCGATCTCGCTCGATCCAGGGATGACCTGTCGGTTCTTGCGCCAGGTGTGGAAGTTGCCGCCCGAGAAGTCGAACTCGGCGCCGTCGGGGTTGAGCATCGGAACGATCCACACCTCGCGGCCGTTGACGATGTTCGTGACGCGCTGGTCGGTGCCATAGCCGCTGGTCAGCGTCTCGACGATGGACAGCGCCATCTCGGTCGTCAGCCGCTCGCGGGCGTGGGTCAGGCCGTGGAAGAAGACCTCCGGCTCAGCCTCGTCCTGGGCGACGTTGTCGCTGACCTTGACGCCCCAGATGGTTCGCCCTTCGTAGCTCTGACCGATCGAGAAACGCTGGGCGATGGCGGGATGGGCAGCGACCGTCGCGTCGATCGAATCCTTCATCTCGGCGTAGGTGTGGAAGTGCTCGTAGCCGGCCGGCTCGGCGGACATGGCCGGCTGGGCCACGATGAGCGTCAGGAAGACGGCCAGCAGCAGTCCGAGGCGGCGTGTCGGGCGCGGGTTTACAGCCACGATGCTTGGCAGGGCTCCTTCTGGGGCGGAGTGGTTGCGGGCGAGTAGCCATCGTCGGCCGAGCAGGTGCATACGGGCAACGGGCCCTTTGGTACCAAGCACGCCAGAATTGGGGCGTGGAGAGCGACGGGTCGGTACGCATCGCCTGGGCGGCGGAGGGCTTCGAGGCGATCCACGTCTACGCGCGCTTCTGGCCGGCCGAGGAGGTCTCCCGTCGCGCGTCGGGAGTGGCCGATGTGGCGCTCACAAACCGAACCGTGCACGACCTGCGTCGAGGGCTGCGTGCCCTGTACGGCGGCACGTTCCAGCTCCAGGCGCCGGACGAGGACGCGCCCGACCGGCGTGTTGCCATTTTCTTCGATCCGCCGCGGGGAGAGCCCAACCCGGACGAGTATTGATCGGTGGCGGTCGCGTCCAGCCGCCGGGTCAACGGTTGTTCTTGATCTTGAGCGGCGCCAGGCCGGTCCCTGCGTACCAGTCCAGATCGACGTTGCCGGCGATGCCGGCGACCGAGCCCTTGTTGGTGTGCTGCCACAGCGTCCAGCCCTCACCGGCCCATTCCTCGGCCGGAACCGTCGGCTCCGAAGCGCCGTAGCGCGCGATCCACAGCGGGTGCCCGGCCTGCGCGAAGGACGTCGGGTTGCCGACCTCACCACGCCAGAAGTAGAAGTCGGTGTAGATGATCGCCTTGACGCCCAGGCGCGCCTCGACCCGATCGAGCCACGCCCTGGCCCACCGGCGGAGCGCCTTTGGTGAGAGGTCGTTGTGGGATTCCATGTCGAGCACGGGCAGCAGGTTCTTGCCACCCAGAGCGGCGTTTGCAATGAAGTGGTCGGCCTCGGCGATAGCGTCCGCCGTTCCACCGCCCGGCTGTGCGAAGTGGTACGCACCGAACGCGATCCCCTGTGCCGTTGCGCCCGACTTGTTCAGCGCATAGCGGTCGTCGACGAACGTGTTGCCCTCGGTGACCTTGGCAAACACATAGCGGATCCCGTCGGCCTTCACCTGGGCCCAATCGACGCTGCCCTGCCAGTGCGAGATGTCGATGCCGGGCAGGTACGCAACGCCAGCCTGAGCAGGTCGACCGAATGGTGTGGCCGCGCCTATCAGCGTGCCCGCCAGCACGGCTGCGACCAGCAGCGCGCGACGCGAAACGGCGATGTTCAGTGGATTCCTCGGGACACAGTCCAGTCAGTTTCGCACAGCCGCGGCTCCATCCGTCGTACGGGACAACCCAACGGTCCGGTCCTCCAGCCGCGCATTGGATGCAAATACCGTCCGCTGGCGACCCGCAGGTGGTCCGATTGCCCGCTCTCAACGTATGAATCCATGCAGGCCATTCGCAGAGTCGTCGGTGGAAGAATTCGGCCCGCGCGGGTGAGCAGCCGTTGCGTGGCTCCAGCGGGTGAGAGTTGCATCCGGTGCGCAGTCGGCCGCCCTGCATACACTTTCAAGGCGTAACCACCGATCGGAGGACGCATGTTCCTGTTCAACCGAGACAAGCAGAAGTTGCCCACGCCCGAGTCCGCCCTCCCAGGCCGCGACGAACCGATTCTTCCGAACCCTCGACCACACCGAGTTCTGGGTACACCGATCGCCGGCCCATATCCGGAAGGGTTCCAGATCGCCGAGTTCGCGCTTGGTTGCTTCTGGGGCGAAGAGAAGACGTTCTGGGAGCAGCCCGGTGTGTGGACGACCGCGGTCGGCTACCAGGGCGGCTTCACGCCCAACCCAACTTACGAGGAATCGTGCACCGGCAAGACGGGGCATGCCGAGACCGTGCGCGTCGTGTTCGACCCTTCCAGGACAAGCTACGAGAAGCTGCTGAAGGTTTTCTGGGAGAACCACGATCCAACCCAGGGCATGCGCCAGGGCAACGATGCCGGGACCGAGTACCGCTCAGCGATATTCGTTCATGACCACGTCCAGCGCACCGCCGCCGAGGCCTCGCTGAAGATGTACCAGGAGCAGCTTTCCGCGGCAGGCTACGGAGAGATCACGACCGAGATCGCAGGGCCGCCCGCGCCGGCCTTCTACTTCGCCGAGGACTACCACCAGCAGTACCTCGAGAAGAATCCGGGCGGGTACTGTCCAAACCATTCGACGGGCGTAACGCTGCCTGACGGCTTCGCGGTCACACCGCTTCAGTACGCCGACTGAATGGCGCTCAAGCGGATGGACAACGTCGCCATCGTCGTGAGCGATCTGGACAGCGCAGTCAGGTTCTTCGAGGAGCTCGGCCTCGACGTCGAGGGTCGCGCGACCATGGAGGGCGACCTGGTCGATCGACTCGTCGACCTCCAGGGGACCAAGTCGGACATCGCGATGATGCGCACGCCTGATGGCCATGGGCGGCTCGAGCTGACGAGGTACCGGCATCCCGAGCCGGTCGGTCCCGACCCGCGGAGCGAGCCGGCGAACACGCGCGGCATGAGCCGGGTCATGTTCGCCGTCGATGACATCGACGACGTCGTGCAGCGCTTGCAGGCGATAGGTGGCGAGCTCGTCGGGGAAGTGATTCAGTACGAGGACTCCTACCGGCTGTGCTACATGCGCGGCCCCGAAGGCATCCTCTTGGCACTGGCCGAGGAGCTCAACTGACGGTCAACTCGGCTTCGGCGGCTCTCCGGGCTCGGGACTGAGGCCGCCGCCGCGGACCGTGGCGCCAAGGACCACGGCTCCAGCAACCAGGACGGCATTCTTGATGATGTACTGACCCTCGAGCGTCGGCGCGATCGGGAAGACGTCCCAGGTCTGGTCCGGGAAAAGGAAGAGCGGCGTGATCGTGCCGAGCATCTGCACGAAGAGCAGCGCCAGGGTCGCGCGCATCCACATTCCGGTCAGCAAGCCGATGCCGATCACGCATTCCCACAGGCCGAGGAACGGCACGGCCACCGACGCCGGCACCAGCCCGAAGGTGAGCACCTCGATCGTCTGACCGGCCAGGGTCTCGGCCGGACTGAGGCCGGGGATGAGCTTGAGCGCGCCGAACCACAGAAAGATGACGCCGAGCGCAAGGCGCAGCATGGTCAGGCCGTGGTCGGCCATCCAGCGCGTGATGCGCTGGTCGAGACGATCGAGAGTGGGCGAGTCGGATAGTCGGATCACCATCCGATTCTCGG
>DASQLS010000354.1:0-7662 GCA_035629915.1 Candidatus Limnocylindrales bacterium
TATCGCGCCTTCGGCCTGTATGAAACCGCGCTGCTCGGGATGCTGGCGCAGTCGACGGGTTGGGCAACGGCCGCGCGCGAATGCGTCGAGGCGGCCGCGCCGGAGCCGGTCATCTCGTTCGGCGCGCGCCACATCCATCCGGACGTCACCGACACGCTCGACTACGCCGCGATCGTCGGCGGCTGCGTCGGCGCATCGACCCCCGCCGGCGCACGCCTGGCCGGCCTGGCGCCGACCGGCACGATGCCTCACTCGCTGGTACTCATCTTCGGTGACACGGTTCGCGCGGCCGAGGCCTTCGACCGGCACATGCCGCCCGATGTGCCTCGCGTCATCCTCGTCGACACGTTCCGTGACGAGGCCGAGGAGGCGCTGCGCGTCGCGCGCGCGCTCGGTGATCGGCTGTACGGCATCCGCCTCGACACTCCCTCCGAGCGCGGCCGCGTCACGCCGGAGCTCGTCCGCGAGTGCCGCGCCCGGCTCGACCAGCAGGGCTTCGGCCACGTCAAGATCATCGTCAGCGGCGGTTTCGATCCGGAGCGCATCCGCTTCTTCAAGGCGGCCGGCGCGCAGGTTGACTCGTTCGCGGTCGGCTCCTACATCTCCGGCGCACGGCCGATCGACTTCACCGGCGACCTCAAGGAGATCGACAGCAGGCCGATCGCCAAGCGTGGGCGCATCCCGGGCTTGACGAACAGCCCGCGCCTGCAGCTGGTCGACCTGGCCGCGTGGCGAGCAGTGGAGCCGCAGCCGGTCAGCGTCTAGCCGTTCGGCGACAAGCAGTCGAGCGTGTCAGGATTGGGGACATGGAACAGGACCAGAGCGGACTCGAGGCTGACCGCAGCGGCGAGGCCGACCGCGTGCGGCTGGGCGAGTTGGCCGAGCGCGAGACCGCGTACGGGCTATTCCAACGCGCCGGCGCGATGCTCAAACGCCGCCATCACGCCCAGGCAGCGGTACTTCTCGAACGAGCGGCCGCGCTCGAGCCGCACAAGGGTTCGATCGTCGAGGCACTCGGCCGGGCCTACTACAACAGTGGCCAGCACGGCCGCGCCGAGGAGAGCTTCCGCGAGCTGATCGAGATCGATCCATCCGCGCCGTACGGCCACTTCGGCCTGGGCCAGTCGCTGAAGCAGCTCGGTCGACCGGACGAGGCACGGATGCACCTCAAGCTCGCCGTGGCACTTGCACCGGACAGCATTCTCTATCGCAACGCCCTGGCGCGGCTGGGCGGCGCGACGGCTGATAAGTCGTGAACAACCAGACGGCCAAAATGCTTACCGCCGCGCTCGGCGCCCTGTTGGTGGTCGTCCTGGGGGCCACCATCTTCATTCTCCTGACGCGGCCCTCCGCGCCCGCCGGCCCGACGCCGACCCCATCCGGAAGCGGTCTGTCCGTCGCGACCCCGACCTTCACGCCGAGCCCTCTACTGACGCCCAGCCCGAGTGCAAGCCTTTCGCCGAGCCCGACAGCGTCTGCGTCGCCAACCCTCGCCCCGACCGAGTCGCCCAGCGCCATCCCGAGCGCGAGTCCCAGCACCAGCCCGTCTCCGTCGCCCTCAGCGAGCGCCTCGGCGACTCCCAGCCCGAGCGCGTCAGTCGAGCCCAGCGCCACGCCCACGACGCCACCATCGATCGCTCCGACTGCGCCACAGCAGCAGCTGGTGCTGGTCAACGTCGGCATCGACAGCCGCGAATTCGAGGGTCGCGTCGAGCGATCGGTCAGCTTCTCCGTCGACGGCCCGAGCCAGATCACCGCAAGCACCTCGGACGCCAGCGCCGCTGGCATCCGGCTATGCCTCTTCCCAACCAGCGATGGGCCCGATCCGACCCGATGCCAGGTCGGCAGCAACATGACGATCTCGGCCGCAAACACTGAATCTGGTTCATCCAGCTGGAGCGCGACGATGATCGGGACCGAAGCCAACGTCAGCCCGTTCGCGACGCTGACCGTGACCTTCAACGCCAACGCCGGCGCGGCACTGCTCCAGAGCTTCCGCTACGCGGGCACCTCGGCCAACGAGTACAACGGCTTCGACGCACGAGTCACGGGCGGCGCAGCCGGCGAGCTGGCCGTCGACGCCTCCTTCGAAGCGGGCCAGTTCACCTACCAGCTGTGGCTGGGGGGCGTCGGCGCAGACCCCACGACAGGAGGTCCGGCTGCGTCCATCGAGGAATCTGAGTCGGTGTCCGGCGGAGGCACGCATCGGATCTCGATTCGCAGCCCAGAGAGCCAGGTATCGAGTGAGAACCCGGTCTTCATCCGGGCGGAGCTCAACTGGCCGTAGCGTCCCTATAACCGGCCAGCTCGGCGACCTTGCCGGCTCGCGCCAGCTCGACCGTCATGTAGATGCCGATGATCGTCTTCGCGTCGCGGATCTCGCCGCGTTCGGCCATCGCCACCAGCTCGCCGAGCGGCATCAGCGTCTGGATCAGTCGCTCGTCCGGCTCGGGCCCATCCCAGGCCGGGTCGGCGCTGAGGTCGGTAGCGAGGTAGAGGTGCATCAGCTCGGTCGCGAAGCCGGGCGCGGTCCAGAACGTCGATAGTTTCCGCCAGCTCGCGGCTCGATAACCGGTTTCCTCCATCAGCTCGCGCTCGCCCGCGAGGAGCGGATCCTCGATCGATCCGTCCGGTTGACGGTCGAGCGTGCCCGCCGGCAGCTCGAGCAGCACCTCGCCGGCGGCATGGCGGTACTGACGTACCAGCACCACGCGGCCATCGGGTAGCAGGGCGACAACTGTCACCGCTCCCGGGTGTAGAACGATCTCGCGGCTGTGTTTGCTGCCGTCCGGAGCGGCGATTGTGTCCCGCGCGAAGGTCAGGTAGTTGCTGTCGTGCACCACTTGCCGCTCGACGAGCTTTTCGACAAGGTCCGAATCACGCTCAAAAGTCATTGCGGGCAGTATCTCAGGACTCGTACTGGTACCTCCTTCTCATTTGAAGCGCCAGATGGCCGACCTAGGATCGCCGCCACAGCGACTCCAGATGGTGTCGTGCCAACGCCGGAGATCGATCAATGACGAAGGTTCGCCAGGTCGCACTCAGCTTGATGGTCATCACGGCCTTCATGCTCGTGCTGGCCGCTCCCTTCCGCTGGTGGTTCTAAGCCACTAGTCGGTTCCCATTCTCCCGGGCGCTGATTGGAGGGATCTCCGACACGGGCCCGCATCTTGACATTGGCAACGGCGCGTTCTTGTAACGCGCCGTTCCACGTATCTGCAACAGGACGAGGGGGTCCATCTCGCACTCATGATCCTGCTCTATGCGGTAGCGATCGGTCTCGTCGTCGGGCTCGTCTCGGGCGGCAGACTCGCCAACCTGGCCAACATCACCGTCCGCTTCTGGCCGGTGGCGTTGATCGGCCTGTTGTTCCAGACACTCCTGTTCAGCTCGCCCCTGGCCGCGGTGGTCGGCCAGCTCGGCCCGTCGCTCTACGTGCTGTCGACGACGATCGTCCTGGCCGCGTTGATCTTCAACCTGCGCCAGCCAGGCATCGCCCTTGTCATCCTTGGCGCCTTCCTCAACTTTGCCGTGATCGTCGCAAACGGCGGCCAGATGCCGGCATCGCCCGACGCCGTCGCTGCACTGATCGGGGCACCCGTCCTGCCCACGAGCGACTTCTCGAACTCGGTTGTCGCCGCTCCGGGCACGCCACTCTGGTTCCTGGGCGACATCTTCGTGTTGCCACGGCCGATCCCGTTCGCCAACGTGTTCTCGATCGGCGACGTGCTGATCGGGATCGGTGGCGCGATCTTCATCGCCCGCGCCATGCATCGCCAACCGGTCGGAAAGGTCGGGCCCGTGCCCGCCGCCGAGCGCGGCAGCATCCACGTGGCCCGAAATGGCTGAGGCCGAGCTTCGACGCCTGAGCGGGGTCCTCGATGAGCTGGCCCGAGCAGTTGCAGCCGACGATGGCGCCGCGCTGTACCTCGACGACGGCGATGGGTTGCTCAACCTGGCCGTTTCGACCAGCAACGCGGGCGGCTACGCAAACAACCTGCTGGACAGAATTCGTGGACGCGCCGAGGGCCGCGGTGGCAAGACGCTGACCATCAGCCTGCCCCAAGCCAACGGCTTCATGATCCTGGCGCGCAAGAGTGGCGCTGACTTCACCCAGCAGGACCGGACGGTTGCGCGGCTGTACGCCCGCCAGCTGACCGACAAGGGCGCCGTCGCCGGCAGCCCGCTCGTCCATTCGGGCTGGACGCGCCAGCTAGAGGCGATCCAGCGCATCGCGGCTCGTCTCACGCGGCTCGCGTCGGCCGAGGAGGTTGGCGCCGCGATCTGCAGCGAGACCGCGCAGGTGATCGACCATGACGAGGCACACGTCCTGGTGCTCGACGCGGCAAACCGGCTTCGATCCGTCGCGGCCGCGGGGAGTGGAGGCGCGTCCGCGGCGCCCCTGCCCGTTTCGGGCCACGCGGCCGATGCCATCGTCCGCGCGGTGCGTGCCGGCGTTCCGGTGCTCGCAGGCTCGGTCACCGACCTGGGACCAGAGCGCCCCGGGACGTACTCGATGTTGATCGCGCCACTCCACTACGAGAGTCGCGTGACCGGTTTGATCTGCCTCCTGGCGCTGGGCAGCCAGCGTTTCGATGACGACGACCTGCGCCTGTTGCGCATCCTTTCCGACCAGGCTGCGGTCGCGATGGAGAACTCGCGTCTGCTGCACGGACGCGACGAGCTCGTCCAGGAGCTGGCCGGTCTGCTCGAGATCAGTGAGGCGGCCGGTGGCGCCGCGGACGAGGTGCAGCTGGCGACGCTACTCGCCAGCCGGCTCCGCGCCGCGACTCACACGGACGCCTCGCTGGTCGCCCTGTGGGACGTCGGCTCGACCGAGCTGAGAGTTGTGTGTCGCGAGGGCGTCGGCGGATCGGCGACGATCGACGCGGCTGAATCTCCAGCTCGCCGTAGCGTGCTCCGTGATGGCCGGCCGCGGATAATCCAGGCCGACAGCCCCGACGTAGGCGTCGAAGCCACGCAGCTGCGCGAGGTTGGCGCCCGGACGCTGATGCTGCTGCCGCTCAACGCAGGCGGGCGGACGATCGGCGTGATCGAGCTGCTGGCGCGCCACGCGCCGCGTTACCTGACCGAGGCGGAGATGCACGCCTGCGAGGCGATGGCCGGTCTGGCGGCGACAGGCATCGAACGCGTGCGCGTTGCCGAGCAGCTGCGCAACGCCGCGGACATGGACCTCGTGACCGGCGTGCACAACCACCGCTACCTGCAGGAGCGACTGCGCCAGGAAGTGGCGCGCTCGGCACGCAGCCACAGCCCGCTGGCGGTGATGATGCTCGACCTGGACCGGTTCAAGCCGATCAACGACAAGCACGGCCACGCCGATGGCGACCGGGTGCTGCACAACGTTGGGGCCACGATCAAGTCGCACGTTCGCGACAGCGACATCGTCGCGCGCTACGGCGGCGACGAGTTCGTGGTGCTCATGCCCGACACGACCGACGAGCGCGCCGCGTACGTCGCGCGGCGAGTGGTCGAGGGCATCCTGAGCTGCCGGCAGCCGCTGTCGGACGGCACCACGGTCAGCGTCGGCGTCAGTGCCGGATTGGCCGTCTACCCGACCGACGGGCGCTCATCGACGCAGCTCCTGGCGGCTGCCGATGCGGCCATGTACACCGCCAAGCGAACCGGCGGCCGGCAGATCGAGCGGTCGACCAGCCGGATCGTTATCGACGTCGGCCCAGCTGCCGCGCAGGCGATCGGTTGACCGTCGCGCGTCGACGCTGAGCTGTTGGGGCCGAGCCGGCCTCAGCTCAGCCGGTGACCCTCCTCGGCGTTGAACAGGTGCACCTTGTCGAGTGGCACGTAGAGCTCGAGCACGTCGCCCGGCTTGACCCGGTGCGAGGCGTCCACGATCGCGACCAGGTCGTGCTCGCCGACGCGCACGTGGAGCAGCTCCTCGTTGCCCAGGAACTCGACCACGTCGGTCGTCGCGCGAATGGTCGCGGTTCCCTGTGGCGCGCTGCCGTTGCCGGCCAGCTCAAAGTGCTCGGGTCGAATGCCGAGCGTCAGCTCCTTGTTATCGCCGTCGATCACCGAGCGCAGCCGCTCCGGCAACGGCAGTGTCAAGTTGCCGTCGGTCAGCACTGTCGAGCCGCCATCGGCCTTGGCCTCAACGTTGACGAAGTTCATCGCCGGGCTGCCGATGAACCCGGCCACGAACTTGTTGATCGGATGCTCGTATAGCTCCTGCGGCGGGCCGACCTGCTGGAGGACGCCGAAGTTCATGACCGCGATGCGGTCGCCCATGGTCATCGCCTCGACCTGGTCGTGCGTCACATAGACGACGGTCGTGCGCAGCCGCTGGTGGAGACGCGCGATCTCGGCACGTGTCGCGACGCGCAGCTTGGCATCGAGGTTCGAGAGCGGCTCATCCATCAGGAACACCGCCGGCTCGCGCACGATTGCACGGCCCAGGGCAACGCGCTGACGCTGGCCACCGGAGAGCTGCTTGGGCTTGCGATCCAGCAGGTTGGTCAGCTCGATCGTGGCCGCTGCCTCACGCACTCGCTTGTCGATCTCGGCCTTGGGGACCTTGCGCAGCTTGAGGCCGAAGGCGAGGTTGTCGTAGACGCTCATGTGCGGATAGAGGGCGTACGACTGGAAGACCATCGCCACGTCGCGATCCTTGGGCGCCAGGTCGTTGACCACCCGCTCGCCGATTCGGAGCGAGCCCTCGCTGATCTCTTCCAGGCCGGCAATCATGCGCAATGCGGTCGTCTTGCCGCAGCCTGACGGGCCGACGAGAACGAGAAACTCCTCGTCCTGGATGTCGAGGGTGAGGTCCTTGACGGCGGTCACATCGCCGTATCGTTTCCAGACGTGATCGAACTGAACCGTCGCCATGCCAAGCCTCCTCGGAATGTGTAAGCCGGGTCCGGCTTCGGACCAATGCGGCGCGACCATCCCTGGTGGCCAGATCGTAGCATCGGCTGGTGCGCCGCCAAGGGCTTGCAATGCCAGTTGGGCGCTAGCATTCGCGCTCCAAATCGGACGCACCCAAGAGTGACTCGGAGGAGGCTCGATGCCCCAGTTTGACCTCGGCATCATCGGCTGGATCGTCATCGGCTTCCTCGCCGGAGCGCTGTCCGGCCTGGTCGTGCGCAACCGCACGCCGGGAGGCTGTCTGGCCAACATCCTGATCGGCATCCTTGGCGGCCTCCTGGGTGGCTACCTGGCCAGCCTGATCTTTGGCGAGAACGAGATCTACGGCTGGATCGGCGCCCTCGTCGTCGCCTTCGTCGGCGCGGTCATCGTCCGCTGGCTGCTCGCCCTGGTATCTCCGCGCCGACCGTAATCCCCGCTGCGCCCCCAACTCCACGGGACCCAACCCGGCGCTGGGCCCTGGGTACGGGGACGAAATTACCCAGCGGGTATAGAGCCGCGGTCAATGAAGCGCTAACGTCGCGGTCATGCCTCGATCCCACGAGTGGGCTGATCGGGGAGCGATAGAGCCGCCCTCAGCCGGCTCGTATAGAGGGAGAGACTGCGCATGGGCACGCGCCGTGGTTTGCCGGCACTGGTCGGTTTTCTTGTCCTGTTCGCCGGCTTTCCGCTCGGGTCACCACAACCCGTTGCGGCGGCATCATCCGAACTCTTCTTTTCTGAGTACATCGAGGGATCGAGCAACAACAAGGCGCTCGA
>DASQLS010000355.1:0-14659 GCA_035629915.1 Candidatus Limnocylindrales bacterium
CGCATTCCCGCAGGACTTCGCAGTGCCGTCCGGCACGACCGGGATGGCGTTGCTGTTCGCTGGCGCGCCGCAGACCATCGTTCTCCTCGACACCGACTGCCAGCAGATCGACGAGCTCGAGTGGACCGATACATCGATGGCAATTCGCATCGATGGCGCCGGTGCGCTCACCGCGATCGAGCCGCCGAAGGCGGCCGATCCCGAGGGCCTCCTCGAGTATCCGGACTGCATGAGCGGATTCGGGGCGGCGCCGGCTGCTGGCGAGCGGGTCATCGGCGCGTCCGGGACGATCGTCTTCGGCGGCAACGAGGGGGGCGCATGGCAGGTCGATGCAGCGACGGCCGAGGTTCAGAACATGGTCGAGAGCTCCGGCCCCACCTTCGATAGCGAGCACGCGGTCTCGCCGGACGGCGCGACGATCGCCTTCACGCGATTCTCCGGCCCCAGCGCGACGGCCGACCTGTTCGTCGCCGATGCCGGCGGCGGCAACGAGCGAATGCTGGTCGAGGGAGCCAGCGAGCCGACGTGGTCGCCGGATGGAACGCGCATCGCGTGCCTGCGGATCGATCCGTTCGCCGGTGGGCCGGTGCTCAGCGTCATCGACGTGGAAGGCGGCGAGTCCACAGAGGTGGCGGAGGACGCTTCGACCCCGCGCTGGTCGCCCGATGGGAGCCAGATCGCCTTCATGGCGGTCGACTTCGCCAGACTCAACCAGCCTGTCCTTCCACCGCCCGCCGAGCTTCAGGTGGTCGACGCGGATGGCAGCAGCCTCGCCACGATCGCCGAAGCGAGCCCGTTCGCCGGACCACCTGCCTGGTCGCCGGACGGAACGAAGCTCGCGTTCAGCGGAGGGTCCGAGACGACGAGCACCATCGACGTGGTCGACGCCGGCGGCGGCGAGGTCAGCACCGTGGCGGAGGTCGAGGACGCCATGCTCAACGAGCCAGCCTGGGACACCGATGGGGGCCGGATCGCGTTCGTCATCTCGTCCGCCACCCTCTTCTCGGCGACCGGTGCCATCGGGATGGTGTCCTCCGATGGAGGCGAGGTCACGCGGCTCGCCGAGATGGACAACGCCTACTTCGCGAGCCCCATCTGGTCGCCGGACGGCGAATGGCTTGCCGCGGCCAGGAGCAGCGGCTTAACGCTCTCGGCCGACCTGGTCGTCATCGAGGTGGCCTCGGGCGAGGAGACGGTCCTGGCGACGGGAGCGATGAGAGCCCTCAGCTGGCGCGAGTAAGACTCAGCGCCTGAACTGCGAGTCGACCTGGTCCAGGCCCGCTGGCGCCTCCAAGCGCCGCTCATCCCGGCGGGGCACAAGACCCTGCTGCAGTAAAAAACCGATTGACGGCCGGGTTGGGTCTACTGCACCATGTCACCGGTCGCTCTGACCACACGCGACCCATCGATAAGGGAGGGAGATCGATGAACCGCGTGGCGTGTTGAGTTGGCGGTCGTTCCGATCCACGACCGACGGCCCGAGAGTTGGCTGCACCCCGATCCCCTAGCGGCACCGGCGCACCCGGTTATCGCTACTTCTCAGATGAGAAAGGTGGGGATCTACCATGGCTCCTCGAAGACGAACTCGAACATGGCTCGCCGCGATTCTTGTGGCACTGATGCTG
This sequence comes from Candidatus Limnocylindrales bacterium, assembly GCA_035629915.1. Taxonomy (GTDB): domain Bacteria; phylum Chloroflexota; class Limnocylindria; order Limnocylindrales; family CSP1-4; genus JALYGJ01. The sequence continues at coordinate 1,626 of DASQLS010000355.1, forward strand.
GCGGCGACACTGCCCGCGAACGCGCGTGGGGCCGAGTCCTTCCGCTTGCCATTTGCGGTCGGCCAGAGCTGGTGCGTCTACCAGGGCTACAACAGCGGCACGCATACTGGGATCGGGCGATACAGCCTCGATCTGGTGATAGGCAGCGGCTGCGCGGCCGTCGGATCCCAGGGGCAGCAGATCGTGTCACCACGCTCCGGGGTCGTAAATCGCGTCTGGTACATCAGCGGCCTTCCCGAAGGCATATGTGTGGACTTCGACGGTGGCAGTGTGAAGCTCGGCCACGTGAACTGGACAGGCCGCGCCTACGGCGGCATGCCGGTAGCGGCGGGCACCGTGCTTGGCACGGTGAGAGATGCCCATTCCGGAGACAACCAGTCCGGCGTGGAGCACCTCCACATCGAGGTCTATTCGGTGGGCGGCTGCCCGAACGCGGTCGGGCAACCATTCGCGGGTGCGTTCACATTCGCATGTTCCCCTCCATTGCCTGACCTCGGAGCGGCCACAAATCAGCACCGCTTCACGGTCCTCACGAACCGAGGGACCTGCGCAAGCCACGACTACACCGGCGACAGCAGGCCCGACCTGCTCGCCATCAGCGACGCAGACGGGAAGCTGCGGCTCTATGCCGGAAACGGCGCCGGCGGCCTGACGGCACCTGTCGAGCTGGGTGGAGGCTGGGCGGCCTACAACGCGATCGCCGGCGGCGCCGACTACAACGGCGATGGAAGGAACGACCTTCTGGCCATCAGTGACACAGACGGAAAGCTGAGGCTCTATCCGGGTAATGGCGCCGGCGGCTTGGGCGCTCCAACCGAGCTTGGCGGAGGCTGGGCAACCTACGACGCCATCACCGGCGGCGCGGACTACAACGGCGACGGCAGGGCGGATCTGCTCGCCATCAGCGAAACCGACGGCAAGCTGCGACTCTACCCAGGAAACGGCGTTGGCCTCGGCGCGCCGACGGTCCTTGGCGGAGGCTGGTCCGTCTACAACGCGATCGCCGGCGGCGCCGACTACACCGGCGACGGCAGGGCCGATCTACTGGCTGTGAGTGACGCCGACGGGAAACTGCGCCTGTACCCCGGCAACGGCGTTGGCCTCGGTGCGCCAACAGTCCTCGGCGGAGGCTGGGCTGTATACGACGCAATCGCCGGCGGCGCCGACTACACCGGGGACGGGAAGGCAGATCTCCTCGGCATCAGTGAGACCGACGGGAAACTGCGCCTGTACCCCGGCAACGGAGCCGGCGGCCTGGGCGTGCCAATCGTGCTCGGCGGAGGCTGGGCCGTGTACAACGCCATTACATGACCCACGGTTGAGGATTCAGGCAACAGCCTGTAATTGAGTATGCGATCACCGGTACCTGGTCCGCCGGGTACCGGTGATTTCGTGTCGTGCACCGATGCCGGTCCAGCTCGTGCTAGCTGCGGAACTGTGGGTCCGCCCAATCGGGTCCGCCGACGCGAAGGACCTCCTGGTCGGCGACGGTCGCCAGCAGGTCGATGACCGAGACCTCCACCCGCAGGTCCGAGCAGTTGCGCCACGGAAGCAACCCGGGATCCAGCTCCGCGACCGGCTCGAGCGCGAACCGTCGCTCGTGGAAGCGCGGGTGCGGGACGATCAGGGCGTGCTCGGGATCGGTGACGCATCGGCCATCGAAGGAGAGGATGTCGAGGTCGATGACCCGGGGACCCCACTTGCGGGCATCCGGCTCCCGGCCGAGCGCCAGCTCCAGGCGCTTGAGCTCCCGCAGCAGCTCGAGGGGAGACAGATCGGTCTCAAGCTCGAGCGCCGCATTCAGGAACCGAGGCTGGTCGACCCAATCGCGCGGCGCGCTGTCGTACAGGGAGGAGACGCGTGAGACAAGGCCGATGCCTCGAAGCTCCGCCACGGCCGCGCGAAAGGCGACCGCCGGCTCCCCCAGATTTCCCCCAAGACCGATGAAGGCACGCACTTGTTCCGCACTCTAGCCGATAGACTCCGGCGGTGAGCTCGTTGCCGCCGATCTTCGTGATCACCGGCCAGCTGTCGGCCGGAAAGTCGACCATCGCCGGCGCGGTCCTCGAGCAGTTCCCGTTCGGCTACCACGTCGATGTTGACGGCATTCGGGAGATGGTGACCAGCGGCCGGGCGAGCCCGCTCGAGTGGAACGAGGAGACGACGCGTCAGTTCGACCTCGCGATCGAGGCATCGGCCGCGCTGGCCAGGGTCTACGGAACTGCCGGCTTCGCCGTGGCCATCGAAGGTGGGCTCGATCCCGCCGCGATCGAGCGGGCACTCGCCGGCGCCGGGATGGCCGATCGCCTGGTCGGGATCGTGCTGCATCCGCGGCTGGAGGTTGCATTGCAGCGCAACCGGGAGCGCGCCACGAAGCCGTTCGACACCTCGATCCTCGAAGGCGTCATGCGAGAGATCGACGGCGACATCTCGCGCCAGCCGGACCGACCGGGATGGCACGTCCTCGACAACAGCGACGAGCCGATCGAGGCAACCGTCCAGCGAGTGCTATCAATCGCGCGGTAATCGGCTGACAATCGGCCCGTTGCCTATCCAAGTGTGTTCGCGCCCAGTCATGGCGGCAGTGGATCGCTCAGCAACGAGCACATGATCAAGAATCAGGTGCTGCTGGAGGTGCAGGCGCACCGGCGCTCCCATGCGAGCTGGATGTGGGCAACCGCTCTTTTCCTAAAACCACTCGCAAGTGATCTGCCGCGGCAGGGGCGCGGCACGGGAGGTATAGGCGAGGCGAAGCGCGTGTCAAGCCTGAGGTGGCGTTGGAAGTCAGGGATGGCGCAGCCAGCGCCGGATCTGTGTGACGTGGGACTCGGACGTGCCACCGACACCTCCGATCCAGAGCTTGGGCATTTGGTCCGGTTCTCAACTACGTCACCGAGGCGATAGTGTTCGAACGCCGAACGCTGTGACCAACCATCCGGCGGTGAGCTCGACGGGGAGGATGAATGCGCGGAGATACCTCTGGCTTTAAGTCAGCGCTTCACGTGACCCGTCGTTCGGCGACGTCGTGACGGCGCCGTATGACCTGAAGCAGCTTGACGCGGCGCGCATTGAGACTTGGCGCGGAGATGATCTGGCCATCCTCGAGTACATGCCGAAATGGCGAGGAGAGGCTGGCGACGCTTCCCGCTTGGTGCTCGACTTCAAGGAGGGCGTCGCTCATGCCCAGGCCGAGGCCATCGACCGTTGCACGCGCGTTTTCGCCGACTACGCGGATAGTCTGCACAAGCTCGGACTGCGATACGTCGTGGCAGTCCCCAGGAGTCAGAGCAACCAGTCCAACCTTGGCTCAGAGGCTATCGCCGCTGCTTTGGCTGGGAAGAACTCGTGGCTCAAGCACGCGCCAGGCGGTTTACGCCGAACCAAGACCGTCGCGAAGTCGCGCTACGTCCGCCAGCCGATCGAAGTGCACTTGGACTCAATCAGTTATGTCGGCCCAGCACTACGCCTGGATCCACGCGGCGCTGTCATTCAGTACACCTGCCAAGTCTGCGACAAGACGTTCGTTGACGCACGGTGGACCGAACGCCACGTCGCCAATGACTCACGCCATGCAGAAGCCGTTAGCCTCTGGGCAAATGGCGTGTCGGTGATGATGATCGACGATCTGATCACCGACGGAAGTACCTCCGGAGCATGTCGGCAGATCTTGCGGGGAGCTGGCGCTGGACGCGTGTTCGGGCTCTTCTTGGCTCGGACCTATGGCCGCTAGTACTCCGGGCAGGGCCATTGCTGCGAACGATGCCGACGATGTCTGCACTGCACGCGAGAACTCGCCTCTGTCCTCCTTCGAGGGCCGTGGCAGGATGGAGTCATGAACACCGGCGACTGGGCCGCCACGGTGCGAGTGTGAACACACCTTCGGGTCCGTGGGCCATCCTCTTCGACCTGGACGACACGCTTGTCCAGACTGCTCAGCTCAAGGCATTGCGTGACAGGCGTGCTTGGCCGGAGGTCTACAAGGCGCTGGGTCAAAGCCTCGTGGCCGACGGCACCGTGGAACTAATCGCTGCAGCCCGCGAACTGGGAGAAGTCGGAGTGGTGACGATGGCGCCACGTCCGTATGCCGAGCGCGTGCTTGCTCACCACGGGCTGGATCTGCAGGTGATCGTTGCCTATCACGATGTACAGCGGCGCAAGCCACATCCCGAGCCCATCCTCACGGCGGCACGGCTGCTCGGCGTTCCGCTCGATCACACCGTCTATATCGGCGATGAGCCACGTGACCTGGTTTCAGCGCACGAGGCTGGGGCGTTCGCCATCGGGCTTAGTCAAGGCTCGCTTCAGACCGCCCAGGAAGCCGAACTCGCCGTCACGATCGCCCGCGATTGGCGCGAAGTGCTTGACGCCCTGCACAGGCTAATTGGCGCCTAGCCGTGGACGACGCCCCACAGCGGCAGGCTACCTACTTGTTGGCGCTAATGGGCCTGCCCAGAATTGGCCGATGGAGCGCAATTCAGATTGCCCGGGCGTTTCCTGACGGCGACTGGCGCACCGCATCTGAGGCAACACGTTCCGACCGTCTCGAGGGCCGGGTTGCTCGGTCCCTGACCAACGTGTCGGCGCACGAGTGGCTCCGGCTTGTCGCCCGCGCGGTGCTAGTCGTTGCGGCACATCAGGAGCGTGGGGTCACAGTCGTGGCAGTTGATGAACCCGACTATCCCCCGCTGCTGCGACTAGCGAGTGGCCCGCCGCCTGTGCTGTTCGTTCGAGGCTCCACGGCCGCACTCAGGTCAGTCGACGCGGTCGCCGTCGTTGGCACGCGGGAGCCTACGGCGGGTGGGGAAATCGTAGCCAGGCGCCTGGCAGCCGCGTTGGTGCAGGCGGGCTTCGTCGTAATCAGCGGGCTTGCCAAGGGCATCGACACGGCGGCCCACGTCGGGGCTCTTGACGCGTCTGGCAAGACGATCGCCATCCTCGGAACTGCTATCGACAAGATCTATCCAGCAGCCAACAAGGAGCTAGCGGCGCGTATCGAGTCCACAGGCGGAGCTTTAGTGAGCGAGTACGCGATCGGCGCACCAACTTCGGGAAGACAATTCGTCGAGCGAGATCGCGTCCAGGCGGCATTCAGCATCGCGGTGGTGCCGGTCCAGACTGGCATCGAGGGAGGCACTCTGCACGCCGTCCGTTTCGCACACGAGCTGCATCGTGCGGTTCTTGCGCCTCGACCGCTGGCTGCCGAGGAGTCTCACCCGATGTATGACGGGATCAAGGTGCTCTTGGACTCAGGAAGGGTCGCGATGATCGAGGGCCAAGGTGAGTACGCGTGGCTGGCAAACTACCTTCGACGCCACCGCGATTGGCTGGTCGCAGGTTCTGCGGGCTCGCCACCAGCACCGGCCGGGGGTTCGAAGCCGCTTCCCCACAACGACGCACAGCAACTCGGGCTCTTTGGGGAACCTGGATCGGAGAGGGGTCAGCACAGCTAGCGAACTTGCCGCTGGCGTGTTCTCTCTCGAGGATCCGGCGTGTGGATCGGCCGGCGGTAATGCCGATCGATGCCTATTTCGGCGTTCGTCGCCGCGTAGTCCGCCACGAGCCCCATTTCGATCAGCCCAACGGGACATAGCGGGCAGCGAAAAGGACCCAGTCGACGGCGGTGGCTCCGGCTGTGCTACTGAAACGAGAACTTCTGGCCGCGACGGCGGCTGCTTACTTGCCCGGCCGGAGCTCCGGGAAGCGCGAGTACACCGTCTCGCGATCGGCCTCTGCTTCGGCCGAAAGCTTGGCCTTGGGACGGCGCCACTTCCGCGCTTCGTCCAGATCGCGCGCCGCATTGACCTGCTCCTGCTCGCGCGCCGCCCGCGACACGAGAGCATCGTGAACGCGACCCGAAGGCCCGACCTTGGGACGACAACGGTCGAGGGCCTCAAGGGTCGCATCCAATGAATGACCAGCTTCGAGCATCTTTATGACGAGGTCCTCGCGCGCTTCAGACGCCGACATCGACGGCACCACGCCACCGACCACGGCCGGATCGAAAGTGCCAACTTGCGTGATCTTGTCCGCCAGCGCGTCCGCTATCTGTCGCCGCTGGTCGACTCCAAAGTCCGGCAGTTTGGGAAGCACCGCCTTGAGGAGCGGGGGGAGATCAGATGGCGACACAAGGCTCTCGATCTTCGCCGTGATGCCTCGAACCAAGTGCTGGCGAGAGACCTGGCTCGACAGCATCCAGGTCGTCAGTTCCTCGAGGCCTGCCAAGTCGAATGGGGCTTTCAGAACGGCGGCTTCGAGCTCAGTCGCGATCTCTTGAACGGCCGCGTCGTCGCCTCGAGCGCGGAAGATTGTCATCGCCTGCTGCGCTCGAGTCAGCTTGCTCCCGACCGGGGCTGACCGCCATGCGTCGACGAGAGAGCTGGCCCCCGCCTCACCCTCAATCGCGATCGTCGCTGCGAGCTCGTGCCCGTGTGTCTGCCAACGGCCGAGTAGGAGTTGGCGGAAGTTGGAGGCTGACGCATCAATTAGCGCGCGATGCTCATCGAGGACGGGAGGGATCTTCTCGAGCGAAACCGACTTGGCAAACCCATCGAACCGAGCGATAGCGGCCGTCATGCCGCTATCTGACATCTTCAGCCGGAATGCCCAGTGGAAGAAGCTGCTGCCGTTCGCAAACTCTTGCGCAAGACCTTGGGCGAGAGCGTCGAGCGGCGCGGAGGGCTCTGCATCGCGGAGAAGCTCCACAATCGCCTCGCCCACTGGTAGCGCGGGCTCGTTGGCTGCCATGGCGGTCAGTTGGCCCGCCATCTGAGTCGCGATCTGGTCTAGCCCAGCCTGCTCATACCAACCGTGATCTCTGGCCTCACGAAGTTGCTCCGCCATGTCTACGAACTTGTCCATCGAGTCCGGAACTGATGCGTCCCAGGCCGCGAGTGGAGAGATCACGAGACTCGCTACTGGTCCGTTGATGAAGTCGGTGCCAGATGGATCCGCGAATAGAGGCTTGAGCTCTTCGCGGGACCACGTCGCCAGTTCCTTGCGGACCGCTTCGACTTGCTGGTCCGTGAAGAGGCTGCGAAGTGCCACGGCGGCACGAGTGATCCCCGGATCATGCGGGATCTTTGTGCCGGTTTCGCTGATCGCCTCCACGAAACTCACGGACACCATTCGCAACTTGGGCTGCGGGGCGTCCAGCAGGAAGCGGGCGCTGGCATCAGTTATCCGTCTGAACGCCCAGCTATTGCTCGCAAAGTGCGCTAGGGCGAGCTCACGCAGCCGGTCCGCCTGCGGCACCGGCTGGTCAAGGTATGGGGCGAGGACCCGAATGCCGTTCGGCAGCCGAGTACTAGCGCGCAGCTCGATCAGGGCTTGGACAGCGCTCTGGATGATGACGTCTCGATCGGGCCGTCCCGACAAGGCATCCGAGAATGCCTCGATGTTGCCTTCTTCCATCGGAGCCGAGAAGGTCTCCCAGTCGGGTACGAGACTCCAGAGGCGGTTCTTGCGCAACGCCAGGGCGACGCGCACGTCTTCCCAAGCGAGTGGTACGTCGAGGGTACCGCGGAGAAACCGCAAGACCTCCGACACGGCAGGATGCGGCGGCTGCTTGTCCGGCACCGCCAGCCCAAGGGCGGTAGCAAGGCGCCATTCCGGCCCCTGGTGTTCGCTCTCGATCCAGTCTCGCGCGTCCGTCAGAGCCCGGGGGTTCTCTTCTAAGTTCCGAAGACTAGACGGCGCGAGCACGATTACGCCTTCGACAAGTGCCGCCTGCGCGAGAGTCAACGAGCGTCCCATCCCAGTGACGACCCGGTGACGAGTCACCGCGCCGTTGATCACGCGCACGATCAACCGCGGAAACCGGCCGGCCGCAGAAACGACGACGTCTGCCATGCGCTCGAGCTCAGTCGCGTCGGCCTTAGGAAGGAGCGATGCCGCCTTCTGCTGAGCCCACCGTCGCAAGTCCACTTCTTCCGGCTGCGTGACTGCCAGATCAAGGCCGAAGAACTTTTCAAGGAAGTCAGCGGCCGCTTCGGACTTGAGCGCTTCTTGGAGGTGATCGGATAGTCGCCGCCGGTCGATCGGGATCATGAAGACGCACCGACTGTCCTTGATGTCCAGCAGGGCGCGGATCTCACCGAGAGCTGTCAGCGCGTCCTTTCCAGACAAGCGATCGAGGTTGTCGACCACCACGATCACCGGGAGTGGCTCCGGCTGCGCGAACAACCACTCTTTCGCCGGCGGCTTGCTGACGATCTCTCGGAACTTCTCGGCGAGGAGAACCTCGGACGCCGCCGGAGCTCTCGACCGGCTTGGCGTACTGATACGCAGCACATACGTAGTCAGGAGCCCAAGCGCGAGGACCCCGGCCATCGTGAGGAAGAACTGTTCCAGCTCGTCCCACTGGAATGCGGCAACCACGAGGAGGGTGAGCAAGATCAACGTGAAGATCAGTGACCAGCGTAGTCTCCAGATCGCCCGCCCCACTTCGAATGGGCGGCGCACTTCGACGCGCGCGGCGTCCTGGACCGTGGTCTGGGCTTCCGCCTCGTCGATCGTGTCGGCGACCTCCTTGCGTTGCTCTGCGGTCGGAATGTCGGTCGGCTTCCCGGGCTTCAGCGCCGCGCCGACCTCCAGAACGAGATGGCGTCGAAGCTGTCGGATGTCGAGTGTCCAGGCGTCGATGAATACGCAGCGAACGCCCTTCTTGCGGAGTCGCTTGACCAGTTCGAGAGCGATGGTTGACTTGCCGACACCCCACGATCCCGACAGCGAGATGGCGAACGGCGGCTTGGCTCCCTCAAGCTCTCCAGCGACTTGGTCGATGAGCTCGTCGACACCGAAGGCGTCTTCGCCGGGGAAAGTCGGGTGGGCATCGGGCAGCCAGCTCGGTGCTTGGTCGCTCATTTCGTCTCCCACCCGCTAATGCGTTTGACCACCGTAGGTGGCTGGATCGATCTGCGGCATCACGACGAGTGTGCCTGCCCTAGGCAGATCGGCGTCGGAGCTGCTCCTCGGCCCAATTCAGCGTGGCCCCGAGTCGCGGCAGGAACGGATCTAGGTCGGCGACCGAGAAGAGCCTGCGCTGGCGGTAGCGAAGCTGCCAGATCTCTACTGCCGCGATTGGAGCACCGACGTGCCGGCGGGCGTGTGCGCAGATTGCTGCGACGCGCAACGTGGATCCCTTTCGATCCAATCGACTGCGCTCGTCGGTCCAGATCTGGCGAAGGGTTGCTCGCTCCGGCAGCCACAGGTCGAGGCGCACAGCGAGTTCATGGCGTCCAAAGGCGCTGACGCGGGGTCGCGTGCGGAACAACGCGACCTGTGCGACTGGATCTTGCTGATCGGTATAGAGGAACCGCTCGAGAAGTCGGAGCACAGAAGCCCCGTGTTGTCGCTTCCAGTCCGTCATACCCTTGCTTCCAGGCTGGGCCGCCGCGAAAGCGGCCAGCGCGACTTCACGCGAGCGGCCGTTCTCGAGGTAGGCGGCAATTGCGATCTCAAACCAGCGCCGTGGCAGGTAGTTGAACCCCTTGCTCGCGTCGGTCAGTCGACGCGCGACGAAGCGGGCCTGATCCCGGAAGAGTTCCCGCATGTCGGGATCGCTGAAACGCACCCTGCCCGCCTTGCCCTAACGCTCAGTGCTCGCGGTCGCGCGGCGGATGCGGGTCGCGCTTGGCGATGGTGTCTGAGGAGCGGATCTTCCCATCCCGGCCGGTGGTGATGACCTCCGACCCGCCGCTGCGCCGGGCCAGGTCCTTGGCCGCCTTCTCGGCGGCCGCCTGCTTAGGCTGCGGCGCGATGCTGCTGCGCGAAGCGCCGGCACGCTTGGCAATCCATCCGTCGTCGTTCTTGCGCACCCAGATCTGGTTGGATCTACTCTTGGCGCTCATCTGGCAATCCACCCTCGCTTTCGTTCAAACACTTGACAATACCGCACACCTGTGCGGATACTGCACACTAGCACAGCAATGTTGGTTCGGCAAGGGGAAAGATATGGACGGAGCCAGTCGCCGCATCACCGAGCTTCGAGAGCGGCTCGGTTTGAGCCAAGGTCGTCTGGCAGCTGCTGCCGGACTTAGCCGCGAGCAGCTAAATCGGATTGAACGCGGAAGCCGCACACTTACGCATGCCGAAGCGGTAAGTCTTGCGCTGGCCCTTGGCGTGGGCATCGATGAACTGAGCACACCGACCGAGGCGGTGCAATTTAGGGGGAACACGGACACGCACGATGCCGGCGCCGCGATCGCGGCATTCCGAACCTACGTTCGGAACTGGCAGATGATCGACGCCCTGCGGTCCATTGACGAGGAGTCGGCGTGAACCGCGAGGAGCGAGCGCGCCAAGCGGCGGAGTCTGCCCGCTTTCGACTAGGTGCAACCCCAGGGCGCATCGACGTCTTCGAGGCGATCAAGCGACTCGACGTGCGGCTATTGCGATATCCGGTACCCAACAACGCACTGGAAGGGGCTTACCTGCGCAGCCGTGGCGTCGCATACGTTCTGGTGAACACCAATGTGGTGCCGGTCCGCCAACGCTTCACCGCCGCACATGAGCTCGGCCACCACTTCCTGCATCCGGATCAGGATCTCGAACACTACGACGCTGACCTTCTGCTCCCGGAGGATTGGCTGTCCAATCGCTTCGCGGCCCATTTCCTAATGGACGAAGCAACCGTTCGTCAGGCCGCAGCCGCAGAGTCGGACCCGATGCGCCTTGTTCTGCGCGTTCGCTTCGAACTCGACGTCAGCTTTGACGCAGCGCGCTTCCATCTGTGCAACCTGGGTCTGATGACCGCCGCCGAAAGCAACGCGGTACAGGCCGCCCGTGACGAAGCAGGATCCATCGCTTCCCTCGCCCGCAGCGTGGGCTTGGCCGCGCCGCCCGAGCCCAGGACGGATGGCCAAACCGACCCCGGCGCTGACTATGTTGCCGGTCTGCGCGAAGTGCGCGATGCCGGCTTCCTCTCCGACGAGCGGCTGGCGGCGATGCTCGAGCCGTATCAGAGACGACCCGAGGAGGCCTCGCCGCCCCAGTAAGCGAAGTCACCCTGCGCCTCGTCGACCGGCCACCTAGGCTGCTCTCCGGCAGCTGTTTCAGCGAGGTCACAGTAGAACTCCCACGCATCCGCTGCCGAAAGTTCCGCACGGGCGAGCCACAGCGCAACCTCAGCCCCACCCACACAGAGCACGCGTCGCGGCCCGTTCCGCGGCATGCCGGCATTCCAATGTGGGTAGCGGTGCGTAAGCAGCGTGACCTTGCGATGCCGTGCCACCGCGAAGCTGGCGGCCGCGCTCCGCGCTTCCACCTCGGTCATCTGCGCTCCGCGCCATGCGTTCCCCAGACCCTCGATCTCGTTGAACAACGCTTCGCGGACGGCAGAGTCAGCTGAGTCTGTCGGATCGACGTCGAGCCCCAGGGCGTCGAGTGCCTCGGCCGCACCGGGGACCCCGTCGACCCAGCACTGGCTCAGCTCGGCTCGCGCTGGCAGGGCGTAGCGCAGGGCGGGCAGCGAGCGGACGATGCGATCCAGCCGACCGATGGCAGCTAATCCGACCAGGACCGGCACGTCGCAGATGATCAGCTCTCCGTCCAGAGCCGACGGATAGGGATCTCGCCGGAACGTCAAGGAGCACCTCGGCAGCGGGGGCCGCGGTCAATCGCGCCCAGCAACCGTATCACCCTTGAGGGCGAGCCAAGTATCTGTTCTATTGACCAAAGGTGACTGTCCCGCGCCGCACGATCCGCTTGTTGTGACAGCCAAACCCCGCGATTCGCTCACAGCTGGACCACATTTGGCACGGACGGGGCGATCAAAGCAGGGCTAGGGGGCGAAACCCGCGTTTCCAACCGCTACCCTGCGAGATGTGGCCCGAACGACTCGAACGCTCAATCCACTCCACTTTGAGGATCTCGAACCTCACCGGTTCGAAGATCTGGTTCGGCAGCTGGCGTACAGCTACAAACGCTGGCGCTCGCTGGAGGCGACGGGGCGGCTCGGCAAGGATCAAGGGCTCGACATCCGAGGCATCGAGATCGTGGGGCCAGAGCATGACCACGCTTCTGATGACGATGAAAACGGCGACAGTGGTGGCGACTCCTCGGAGTTGCTCATCGGGGACGCCCGCGAATGGCGCATCCAGGTCAAGCGACTACAAGCGTCCGCGGACGCGAGGCCGCGAGAAGACGTAGCCCAGGGCCAGCCTCAGCGGTTGGGTTCCCTCGATCCACGCTCGGGTTCAATCTTGGCGGTTTGCTGGCACGGCGGCAGAGAGATGGCTTGCAATCTCTGCCGCCCACATCCCAGGAACCACGCGCGAGCTTCCGGCGACTTCTGAAGTTGCGTTACCGCCGCTTGCCCAGTCCCGGCAGGCCGGCCGACGTGGCGTGGACGCTGTGTCCGGCCGACCCATCGATCGCTGCACGGGCATCTTTCTTGGCCTGGTACCTACGCCTTACGCCCCCGAAGACTTCCCACTGGCCGCCGGCAAGTGGTCGAAGTCGCCGCCCGAGATATCGGTCGATCTTGTGCTTCGATAGCTCATGCTCGTCGCGCCGTTCGGCCGTGTCTGTTGTGAAAGAACACAGGACGCATTTTGAGCGAGTCATGGCGTGAGCATAGCCGTAGAGCGCCAGGTCATTGGTAGGCGTGGCAATGGTGGTGGATCTCTCAGACACCCAGCCTCCCGAGATTGCAGGCCCCAAGCCGCGGAGCCCGCCCGATGACGGTGTGCGCGGATGCCTCGGCCCGCCGTAGCCCGATAAGCACCTCATACGCAGTCATACACCCCGAGAATGACCGCTCGGTCGTTTCAATTGGTACGGAGACTAGAGTCAAACGATATTGGACTTTGCGCCGAGCGACTATGTTTCGGGCTTGACTTACCCGCACTGTGCTTCTAAAGTACCCCCACGGCCTAGTACATAGGTACCAAGGTCACTCGTGGGAAGCATCGATCCGTTAGCTGAATTTGGGCACTTGGGCTAACGGGGAGCAGCTAGTGCAACCGACCGTTCCGTCACGGAGTGTGTCGGTTGTCTATAGACCCATATCGGAAGAGGGCACCTTCTGATGAGCA